>NZ_VDHB01000068.1:0-5067 GCF_006227735.1 Testudinibacter sp. 'clade 2' | reverse complement strand
TTTGTCAGCAGTCTGAACCGCACTTTAAGTGCGGTTCAAGTAGCCAATATCAGTTTTTTATAAAAGGATTATTCTGTTTTTCAAGACCGATTTTAGTCGCAGGACCATGCCCGGCAATCACGATCATCTCGTCATTTAATTTAAACAGCTTTTGCCTAATTGAAGACAACAGCTGTTGATGATCACCGCGCGGAAAATCGGTGCGTCCGACACTGTTGTAGAACAGCACATCACCGCTAAACGCAATATTTTTTTGCTGTTCGATAAAACCAATATGTCCGGGAGTATGACCCGGCAGATGAAGAATTTCAAAATTCATATCACCAACAGTGATGATCTCCCCTTCCTTATCCAACCAATGATCGGGATAAAATACGGCTATTTCCGCTAAACCGAAACGTTGTGACTGCGCCGGTAGCGAGTCAAATAGAAATTGGTCGGCACTATTAGGCCCCCAAATTTCCACTTGAAAATGCTGTTTCAGCCGATTGGCAGCACCAACATGATCTAAATGCCCGTGCGTCAGCAGGATTTTTTCTAACTGAAGCTGTTGCGTTTCAATAAACTCAATTAACTTCTCAGCTTCACCACCGGGATCGATGATTGCAGCATTTCTCTGCTCATCCCAAATAATTGAGCAGTTTTGCTGAAAAGCGGTAACGGGTAGAATTTCAACATGCATGACATCACCGCCGTTTAGCTACCGCTCCAAGTGCGGTTAGGGCCAGTATCAATATGCACAAAGTTACTACGCGGGTAATACCCAACGCCACCATTATTTAAGCTAGTCGCCACTTTACGCACTTTCGCCAATGAAATGCCGTCAATCCGGAAATCAATCGCTTGTCCACGAGTATGATAACTATTTTTCGCCACACCACGACTGCGAGCATTCATTGCGGCATTAGTTGCCGGTGCTCGATAACCACAGATAATTTGGATTTCGGTATTGCGAAGTCCTAAATTACCCTGAATCTGATAAAGCTTGCTGAACAGCTGCGGTTCGATGCGATGAATTTGTTGGGTACGGCGATCGCGTAGCAGATGATCCAATTTTTTCAAATCGACTGCATTCGCAATTTTGCCATTTTTTAGCTGAGAAGTCAGACGTTCACCGGTATTGATATTTCTAAAAGTGAGCACTCGCGGTTTTGGTGTAGACACTGCTGCCAAGACTTCACTCGGCAAAAGTGCAGCACCTAATACCACTCCACCCAATGCCAGCCAGCGACGGCGTTGATGATTAATTTCAGTCATAATATTACGATAAGTTAAGATTCTTAAATTGGAATAAATAATGCTCTTACTTCGACGACAAAAAAGAGCATAAGTTCAGTTTTAATGAAACGACTTAGGAAAACATAAAAAAAGCTATTGTTCAATAGCTTTTTTGTGATTTTCAGAGCGATGTCTCAAATTAATCGGCTTTAAAGTAATATTTGTTTAATTGCCTTCCAATTTACATCGGTTTTTGCCAATTTTTTATCATGGCCATAAATATCCGGCACCGTATGAATTTTGCCGTTATCCACCCACGCCGTAACATAATAGAGATAAACATCATCACGTTTACTTAAGTTAGCTGATGTGGTTTTCTTACTGGCAAGCACTTGGTTTTTGCGCTCAGCACTCCAACCGTTCTCGCCCAGCAGCAAACTCGCCAGCTCATCGGATTTATGCACCCGAACACAGCCTGAGCTCAACGCTCGGTCATTACGCGCAAACAAACCTTTTGATGGTGTATCGTGTAAATAGATGGCATCACTGCTCGGCATATTGAACTTATAGCTGCCTAAAGTACTGTCACCACCCGGTGCTTGACGCAAACGGTATGGGAAATTTTTTGCCGTCATGTTCTCCCAATCAATGGTATAAGGGTCAATCGTTCTACCTTGTCCGTCAATAATAGTGTAGCCTTTACGATAAATATAACTTGGATCTTGCCGCACTTTCGGAATAATATCTTGATTGATATTCCGTACTGGCGCATTCCATGGTGGATTAACCACCACATTACTCAAACGGCTGTACATCACCGGAGTTTGGCGATCTTTTTTACCGACAATCACTTTCGACTGTAATACCAACTGTCCATCACGATAATAATATAGTTGGTAAGTCGGGATATTAACGAAAATACCGTCAGTTTTGTTTGGCAATAATCCTAAGCGCTGAGCATTAATCGATAATTTATATAAATTATTGCTCAAATTCTGATTTAACACATTACGCGTTCCTGCCCCGACAATACCGTCCGCTGTTAAGCCGTTTTTCGCTTGAAAACCTTTTACCGCAGCTAACAATTCATCACCATAAATATCATCATTAGCAGAATAATCAGCGCTGAGGAAACCTTTACTTTGCAAAAGTATCGCCAAATTTTTAACATCTGCTGAACGCACACCCGGCTTCAAGGTTTCATTGACCGTCACCGAGCTACCCATATTATCCGGCAATGAAACTAATACTTTATCGGCAGTTTGCTGATATTGTTTATTAGTTGGCGCTAAGTGTTGAACAAACGCAGCTAAACGGCCATCAGTGATAGCTTTCTTCCAATTTTCTAAACCAAGTTGGCTAGGTAATGCGGCTTTATACCCACTATTACCATACAGCCATTTGGTCGAATATTTTTTCAAATTCTCTTGATAGTGCAAATAGTTTAAAAACGCATCACTTAGTAAAATATCACGCTGCATAACACCATCTGTACGACTGATAAGCGCTAATTGCTCCGCCGAAATAGCAGAAACACCACTCAATACCCAAACCACATACTGTTGCAAAAACGCTTTTTCAGCAGTTTTGTCTGTCCAAATCGGGGCAAATTCGTTAGCCGCATATAAATCTGCCAAAGCCGCTTCAAACTGAACCGGAGTTCCGGCTAAAAGTTGTTGTAGTTTTTGTTGTGCCTGTAAGGCAGCGGCAATTTGCGCTTCATCGACAACCGCACTTTCAGCGATATTAACATCAACTTCCGGCTGCACGGCCTCAACGGTTTGTACTGCTTCCGCCACAACCTGTTGTGTTGGATTTACCGTTTGCAACAGCGTTTCAGTAGTCTGTCCTGCTACTGTTTCAGTAGCGGTTTGCTCTGCGAAAACAGACACCGAAAAAATCAGACCTGCCAAACAATATAAATTGCTTATTTTGTTTTTTTTGAACATATTTCAACCTTTTGGTATAAAAAACTGGCGATATTTTAACAAATTTAAGGCAATGATTAAATACAAATTTACTCAGTAAAAAAGCACACGAGAAAACCAGACAGCATAACTAAATTCTGTTAAAATTTTTATTTTAAATTAGATAAATAGGAATATATGAAATTTTTATCATTTAACATCAATGGATTAAGAGCTAGACCAGCACAATTAGAAGCAATTGTCAGCAAACACCAACCTGATATTATTGGTTTGCAAGAAATTAAAGTCTCCGATGAAGATTTTCCCTATCATTTAGTTGAACATTTAGGCTACCATATTTTTCATCATGGTCAAAAAGGACATTATGGTGTCGCTTTACTTTGTAAACAACAACCGTTAGCAGTACGCCGTGGCTTCCCTGGCGACACAGAATCAGCACAAAAGCGGATTATCATGGCAGATTTGGCAACAGCATATGGCACACTAACCGTTATTAACGGTTATTTTCCACAAGGCGAAAGTCGCGACCATGAAACCAAATTTCCGGCTAAAGAAAAATTTTATGCCGATTTACAAGACTATCTAGAAAACCATCTTCCGTCTGAAAATCAAGTTATTTTGATGGGTGATATGAATATCAGCCCAACGGATTTAGATATTGGGATAGGTGAAGAAAACCGTAAGCGCTGGCTGCGTACTGGCAAGTGTTCATTTCTCCCGGAAGAGCGCGCGTGGTTACAACGTCTGTTAAGCATTGGTCTGATCGATACCTTCCGGCAGCAGCATCCAGAAGCGAATGATAAATTCTCGTGGTTTGACTATCGTTCTAAAGGTTTTGATGAAAATCGCGGCTTACGCATCGACTTAATTCTTGCCAATACCGCACTTTCACAACATTGCGTTGAAACTGGTATTGATTTGGAAATTCGAGCAATGGAAAAACCCTCTGATCATGCACCGATTTGGGCTTCATTTAAATAGGTAATTCATTATGGAATCGAAAAATAGTTGGCAAACTTATCGTACTTTAATTAAAGGAACGGAAGCCATAATCACCGTAAACTTAAATATTACTGAAAAACTGGATACCCATTTATACCCATATGTCACTCATTTTTCAATTCCTTTTGCGTTTAATTCTACTGAAGCTATCTATGAGCAGGCACAGTTAGATCAATTATCACAAACATTGCTACCATTAATGTCAATTGGCGAAAGCTTATTCGTTGGTTATATTCTTTTGCAAAATAAAGTTACACTCTATTTTTATACTAAACACAGCGAGAGCTTTCATTCCCAGTTGCAGCAAATGAAATTAGATCATATCGATGAGATTGTCAGTCAAAGTGATCCAAACTGTGATTTATACTATGATTTTCTACTTCCGTCCTCATTAGAAATGAAATTAAATGCCACTGTAGAAACATTAGCACTGCTTCATCAAGAGGGAGAGGATCTTTCACTATTACATGCTATCACTCACAAGTTTCAATTTGAAAATAGAGAGCTGATGGAAGAATTTATTGATTTTTACGCCCAACAATCGCTATTCAACATACAATATACCGACAAGCCTGTTGAATATGATGATGAAGTATTTTATTTAGTCACATTGCAACATGAATCCGCTTTAGATGATGATAGTATTTTTAATTTGGTCGAAGAATTTGAGCTGCAAGCCGAGGAATACGCTGGTGAATACAATGGTTGGGAATGTCAAATATTAAACCAAGCCGGAAAATCATTACATTAACCCAAGTGCGGTTTGACCGCACTATTTTTTTCATTTTGCCTTTTTTACCCCACTGTGGCTGCTGTGGGGTATTTTTGTAATCTAATGACACTCCACAGCGCTCTCAAAACCGCACTTTAACCATGATTAGCCTCGCTTAGCCACAAACGCAAAAAACCCTTAGCATCA
>NZ_VDHB01000067.1:0-15896 GCF_006227735.1 Testudinibacter sp. 'clade 2' | reverse complement strand
GATCAACAGACCCTATAATACTACTGATAGTGCAAGTTTGTAACCTAAACCGTTTTACGGGCATGGCTAACGGTTTGTAGCAACGCTAATACAGCCGGATCAGCAAAAATATCATCTAAAGTGCGGTTTAGCCGTCTGCGCCAGTTTGGGTATTGGGTGCTGGTGCCGGGAATATTGACCGGTTCGGTCATGCCGAGCCAATCTTCCGGCTGCAAACCAAATAATGCGCTGTTGACCGCCGCCACATAGCGTTGCAGAGCGTGGTTGAATTCCAGCGGACAATCAGAACTCAGACTGGCATCAACCCCGGGCGGAATCTCAAGCTGCGCCTGTTGCAAGCGTTGCAAAATTTTCTGCTTGGCGTTGACCCGATCTTGTTGCAGCCTTGCCAAAATTTTCGGGTCGGGATAAACCTGATATTTCTGCCCCAACTCAAAATCGTGTCCACGCCAGTAGCCGTTGACCGTCGGTAGATCGTGGGTACTTAACGTCGTCATCGCCTGATACGGATACTCCGCCAAGGCTCGGCTTTGTCCTTGCTGATCAAACTCAAAATAGAAAATTTTATACGAAAAAATACCGGCATTTTTCAGTTTGCTGACAATCGCCTTCGGCACGGTACCCAAATCCTCACCGATAATCATACACTGCTGACGTTGGCTTTCCAGCGCCAGAATCGCAATCAAATCGTCCACCGGATAGCCGACATAAGCGCCGTTTTTCGCACTGTCACCGCACTTCACCCACCACAGCCGCAACAAACACATAATATGGTCGATACGCAACGCCCCACAACTTTGCATATTGGCTCGGATCATCTCAATAAACGGACGGTAAGCTTGCTGCTGCAACACATGCGGATTCATCGGCGCCAAGCCCCAGTTTTGCCCCTGTGGTCCCAAAATATCCGGTGGCGCACCAACCGAAGCGGTCAAACAAAATAGCGATTTATTCCACCAGGTTTCCGCGCCGTTCGGGGTCACGCCCACCGCCAAATCACGATATAACCCGATCGGCATCTGTTGCTGGCGACAAAATTGGTAACACGCCTCGATCTGCTCTGCGGCACACCATTGCAGCCAGGCATAAAACCGCACTTGCTCAACATGGCTGTGTTGAAATTCGCTGACCGCTGCTGAATGATAATCCTGATATTCTGCTGCCCAACAATCCCAACCCCATTGATTCTCCGAACGGCGACTGAGATCGGCATGCAGCGCATCAAAAGTTGCTTGCACTTGCAAACTTTCGCCACCTTGCTGCACAAACTGCTGAAACTGCTGTTGGCGTTCGCTGGCAGCCTGTTGTTCAAATTCAGCAAACGCCAGTTGCAACCCCTGCAATTTCAACGCCATCACAGCGCTATAATCAATCCAATCCCGCTGGCGTAAATCAGCCAACTGCTGTTGCACTTCCCCCGATTGAAACCAGTGCTGCGCTGCCGCACTTTGCTGAAATTCCGGCAGGCTTGCCACATCGATATAGATGATATTCAACCAGCTGCGTGAAGAAGGGCTGTATGGACTGGCGCCTTCCGGATTGGCAGGAAACAGTGAATGAATCGGGTTTAAGCCGACAAAATCGCCGCCGTTTTGCTGAAATTTGGCTAAAAATTGCTGCAAATCGCCGAAATCGCCAATGCCCCAGTTCGTTTCCGATTTTAGGGTATAAAGTTGAACACAACTGCCCCACAGTTTTTGCTTATTTTGAATTTGCGGCAGTTGATAACACTGACGCGGCGCCACAATAATCGAGCTGTCCGTCTGGATTTGACCGCACTTTAGGCTGAGTTGATGATAGCCGAGTGGTAAATCACGCGGAAAGTTCAGCACATTGTTTTTCACTTTGCCAACCAGGGTGTCACCGTTTTCCAATTGCAGTTGCCATTCGCCGTGATAACGCTGTCCGTTATGCTGATTTAAGCGCAAATACGCCGGGCTGTTGTGGTAAAACACCTTCACCGGCGGTAGCAAGCCTGATGCAAAACTTTGCGGAACATTGCCGCCAAAACTGGCTAAGATCTGCTGTTTGACCGCACTTGGCGCATATTTGCGTAAACCACGCTCATCAAAAAAATAGCGGTGAATCCCGGCGTTAGCAAACTGCCGTTCCAATTGCCGTTTTGCTTGAAGTTTTGTCATGATACCCATCCTATTTTGGCAGCCAAATCCGTTGTTGATAATCACGAATCGAGCGATCAGAGCTGAACGCCCCCAAACGTGCGGTGTTCAAAATCGCACTGCTCAACCAGCTTGGCTGATCCTGATAGCGCAACCCGACCTGCTGCTGCGCCGCCACATAGCTGTCGAAATCGGCAAACACCAAGAACGGATCACGTTGCAACAAGCTGTCCAACAACATGCGGAACATGGTTTTGTCACCGCCACAGACTTTGCCTTTGGTTAAGAAATCAACCGCACTTTTCAAGGCTTTATTCTGTTTGTAGTAGCTTTTCGGATCATAGCCTGCTTGCAGCAAGGCACGCACACTCTCCACCGTATGCCCGAAAATAAAGATGTTGTCGGCGCCGACCATTTCCGCAATCTCCACATTGGCGCCGTCCAACGTGCCCAATGTGAGTGCGCCGTTGAGCGACAATTTCATATTGCCGGTGCCGGATGCCTCTTTACCTGCCATCGAAATTTGCTCGGAAATGTCGGCTGCCGGGATAATTTTTTCCGCCAAACTGACCCGGTAATCCGGCAAAAACGCCACTTGCAGCTTATCTTTCACGCTTTTATCGTTATTGATCACCTGCGCCACATTGTTGATGGCATGAATAATGTTTTTCGCCAAATAATAGCCCGGCGCCGCTTTGCCGGCAAACACAAACAGGCGTGGGGTGTAGTCCATATTCGGGTTATCTTTCAGCTGCTGATAGCTGTGGATAATATTCAGCAGGTTCAAATGTTGGCGTTTGTATTCGTGGAAACGTTTGATTTGAATATCAAAAATCGCCTCACAATTGACCCGCAAACCTAAACTGCGTTCGATCTCCTCCGCCAGAATCTGCTTGTTGCCCTGCTTAATCCACCGGTATTCTTCACGAAAACCACTGTCGTTCACGTGTTTTTCCACATCGCTAATCAACGACAGATCGCGCGCCCAGTCACGGTTGCCGCTACTTGGCAAAGTGCGGTCAAGCAGATCAGCTAGGTTAGGATTCGCCAAACGAATCCAGCGGCGTGGTGTGATACCGTTGGTGACATTGCAAAATTTGTTCGGGAACAGTTGGTGGTATTCCGGGAACAGATCACTGACGATTAAATCCGAATGGATTTGCGCCACCCCGTTGACCGCATAGCATGCCACCACACACAAATTCGCCATTCTGACACGATAATCGTACAAAATGGCGACTTTTTGCCAAACTTCGCTGTCATCGCCAAAACGCTGTGCTACTTGCTGTTGGAACAGGCTGTTGATTTTATCCACAATTTGGAAATGGCGTGGCAACAGGCGCTTGAACAAGCGTTGATCCCACTGTTCCAAGGCTTCCGGCAGCAGGGTGTGGTTGGTGTAAGCAAAAGTGCGGTTGCAGATATCCCACGCTTCGTGCCACGACAAATTGTATTTATCCAATAACAAACGCAGCAACTCGACAATCGCCAAGGTCGGGTGGGTGTCGTTCAGCTGAATCACTTGCTGTTGCGGCAGTTGTTGCAAGCTGTAGCCCTGACTGAAATGGCGATCCAAAATATCCGCCACCGAACAGGCGCAATGGAAATATTGCTGCATCAAGCGCAATTTCTGCCCGTTTTGATGGTTATCGTTCGGGTACAGCACCTTGGTTAAACTGGCGGCATCGACCACCTGTTTTTCTGATTTCAGGTATTTGCCGTCGTTGAACAAGGCTAAATCAAACGACTGTTCGTTGTCCGCCTGCCACAAACGCAGCGGTTGTACCACACCGTTTTGGTAACCGAATACCGGCAAGTCATAGGCTTCGCCTTTGATCAGCAAGGCCGGCTGCCATTGGTATTTATCGCCGTCCAGCTGTTTGCTTTTGCCGCCAAAACCGATTTGGCAGCTTCTGCCACTGTTGTAAGCCTGCCACGGATATTGATTGCGTGACCAACTGTCGCCGTTTTCCACTTGGCGCCCCTCGGCAAACGACTGTTTGAACAAGCCGTACTGGTAATGCAAGCCATAACCGGTCGCCGGCTGCTCAATTGCCGCCATCGAATCCAAATAACATGCCGCCAAACGCCCCAAACCACCGTTGCCGAGCGCCGGATCACGCTCCTGTTCCAATAAATCCGTCAATTCGATTTGATATTGTTGCAGGTATGACTGCACTGGCTGATACCAGCCCAAATTCAGCAAATTATTACCAGTCAAACGTCCGATTAAAAACTCCATCGAGAGATAATTGACATGGCGCTGTTCAGACGCTAACGGCTTGCTTTCACAATAGGAGAGATCCAACACTGCTTGCGACAAGGCGTGATACCACTGGGTTAATGTTAATTGCTGCGGATTGTCGAAACCTAAATAACGGCACTGTTTTTTAATTGCCAAATCAAACTGTTGATGATTGAATGCAATTGCTTGTGTCACTGACATAACCCCTGTCTCCTGAATAGTAATAAAACGTCAATAAATGATTTAACGCTATTATGCAACAACCTGATGATTTTTACTCCTCCTTGTTAAAATCTTTGTAGGAGGATAATTGAGGCGTAAGCGGATTAGCGCTTGTCGCCACCGAAAATAGCTTTTATCATTACTTTTTTACCACACTATTCAGGAAAAATAATGCTTATTCCGTCTAAACTCAGCCATTCGTCACGTTTACAGCATGTTGTTGTCCGCTCGCGTTTGCTGGCGGTATTGGAACAAGCAGCACAGTATCCGTTAGTGTTGATCAATGCCCCTGCCGGTTACGGCAAAACTACGTTGCTGTCACAGTGGGCAGAGAACCAACAAAATCTTGGCTGGTATTCGCTTGATGAAAGCGACAATGAAAGTGAGCGTTTTATCGCCTATTTTCGTGCCGCTTTGGCACGCGCCACCCATCAGGAAAACTGCCCCACCACCAATCCGGCACAAACCAATTTTCTGGCGGCATTGAGCCAATTATTAGTGGAAAGTAATCGCTTCAAACCGCACTTTTTTGTGGTGATCGACGATTACCACTTGATTGATAACAATGAAATCCATGAAGGGCTTAAATTCTGGATTAAAAACCAGCCGCAAAACATGACCCTGATTTTGATTTCACGCAGTATGCCACCACTGAATCTGGCCAATCTGCGGGTGCAAGAGCTGCTGTTGGAGCTGGACATCACTCAATTGCCGTTCACGCATGATGAAAGTCGCCAATTTTTTCAGGGACGAATCGATCCGGAACCCGAGCAAGAAGCGCTGTCGGAACAGGAAATCCATCGGCTTTGCGATCAGGTCGAAGGCTGGCCGACCGCTCTTCAGCTGGTTAATTTGTATGCCCGCCAACATCAAACCTCGTTACACGAAGCGGCAAAGTCAATCACCAAAATCAACAGCAATCACATCAGCGAATATTTGAACGACGAAGTGTTTCACAATCTTGATGCGGATACTCGCCTGTTTTTACTGCGCTGTTCACTGTTGCGTTCGATGAATGAGTTTTTAGTGGAGAAGATCACCGGCTTACCCGACAGCCGACTACGCTTGGATAATTTGGTGAAACAGGGCTTGTTTGTCTATCCGATCAATATCGATCAACAAGAGCAGTGGTGGCGTTTTCACCCGCTGTTCGCCTCGTTTTTAACCCATTCACGCGAATTGACACTGCCGGAACTGCAACGTTTACATCAACAAGCCGCCGATGCTTGGTTGGAAATCGGCTATGCCACCGAAGCGCTGTACCACGCCATACAACTGCAACAGCCGGAAACCCTGTTGGCACTGTTGCAACAAATCGGCTGGCAGCTGTATCACCAGGGTGAACTGAAATTATTGGAAGAGAGCCTAAGTGCGGTGCAATTTCAGCAATTGGCAACCTATCCCCGTTTGGTGCTGTTGCAAGCCTGGTTGCTGCAAAGCCAGCACAAACACCATGAAGTGGGCGGGCTGTTGCAAAAATTTAGCGCGGCGATCCAGCAACAAAATATCGACATTGATCGGCAACTACAAGCAGAATTCGATGCGCTGCGGGCGCAAGTGGCGATCAATGCCGGTGATGATCAAACCGCACTGCAACTGGCAACCACCGCCTTGCAATATCTGCCGCAAGAAAAACAGTACGCTCATATTGTCGCCACCGCAGTGATCGGCGAAGCGCAACATTGTCGCGGCCAGCTGAACCAAGCGCTGAAAATGATGCGCGAGGCGGAAAAACTGGCACAACAAAACCAAGCCTATCACCATATTTTGTGGTCGCTGTTGCAGCAGGCGGAAATTCTGCTGGCACAGGGGTTTCTGCAAACCGCCTACGATATTCTCGACAAGGCCACGCTGCTGGTGAAAAAACAACATCTGCAAAAACTGCCGATGTATGAATTTTTATTGCGTCTGAAAGGGCATATCTTATGGGAGTGGTATTCACTGGACAAAGCCGAAGCGATGGCAGAAGCCGGATTGGAGGTGTTGGCCAACGAAGCGGATAAATTACAGTGCCTATCGCTATTGGCAAAAATTTCAATTACCCGTGGCAATCTGGACAATGCCGAACGAATCCTGCGCCACCAACGCAGCCTGCTGCAAACCCACCATTATCACAATGATTGGCTGTCGCACCATAATGAAGCCGAACTGCTGTGTTGGCAGATGAAAGACGACCAGCAGCAAACCCGCTCTTGGCTGTTGCAAAGTGACCGACCGGCGCAAGACACCAACCATTTTTCGCACCGCCAATGGCGCAATATCATGCGTGCCAACATTATTCTGCAACAATATGAAGATGCGTTACTACTCAGCGAAAAATTGATCAGCACCGCCAGAACTTATAATTTTATCAGCGAGTTGAATAAAGATTTGGTGCTGTACAACCGCATTTGTTTCCTACAAGGCAATGCAGTCGCCGCACAAAAAAGCCTGCTTGAAGCGCTGGAACTCAGCAAGCAGACTAATTTCATCAGTATTTTTGTGATTGAAGGCGAAATCATGGCGCAACAGCTGCGTCAACTGCTGCAATTGAATATTTTAGACGAATTATTGACCCATAAAGCACAGTTTATTTTGCGCAGCATCAACCAGTACTATCGGCATAAATTCGCCCATTTCGATGAAACCTTTGTTGAAAAATTGCTACAAAATCCGCAAGTGCCGGAATTGTTGCGTATCAGTCCGCTGACCCAACGGGAATGGCAGGTGCTAGGCTTAATCTACTCCGGCTACAGCAACGAGCAAATCGCCACCGAGCTGCAAGTGGCACCCACTACCATCAAAACCCATATCCGCAACCTGTATCAAAAAATCGGCGTCAACAACCGCACCGAATCGATTGAATACACCCGGCATTTATTAACCTTAATGGGCTATTCCAACTGATTGCTACCGCACTTTGCAAAAAATAAGTGAAAGTTCGGTTTAGCGCAAATTTAAGCCATCACACCACAAATGTCAGGGAAATTTGATTTTTAGCGGTTTCAAAATTGAGGGCAATATGTGGCTTTTTGCCGACGCTGAGATTATGAATTTTCAGCCAAACATAATAAAACAGTCCGGAAAAGAAGCCGCTGCTGCCTTGGGTGTGCCCGAGGTTAAACGGCTCATTGATTAATGGATCAACATTGTCGGTCATCAATTTATAGCTGATTTTTTTATTATTCAAGCTGCGTACAATCAAATTGTGCAACTGAGCCGGCTGCTGCGCGTCGACAATACAAAAATTTTCCTGTAAATCGATCAGTGTTTCGATGTTGTTGGGATTAATATCTTGTGCTGGAATGTGTTTTACCGCTTTCATTTAAAGCCTCTTTTTTATTTTTATTGACCAATAGTTATAACAAAAAAGCCGTTGAAAAAACTGATAGAGATCACAAGTTTATTATTTTTATCTAAAAAAAACCGCACTTTAGTCATCAACAAAAAGTGCGGTTGAACAATCAGTCTTGGCTTAAGTCTAGCCTTTGACCCCGCCGGCAGTTAGACCGCCGACCAGCCAGCGTTGCGCCAGTAAAAATACGATGGTGATCGGAATGGCTGACAACACAGCGGCGGCAGCAAAATCGCCCCACAGGTAATTTTGCGGATAGAGATATTGCTGCATACCGACCGCCAAGGTGTAGCTGTTGACATCACGCAGCAGCAGTGACGCCACCGGAAATTCAGTGATGGCGGCGATAAATGACAGAATAAACACCACCGCCAAAATCGGCACCGACAACGGCAAGAGAACCAAGCGGAACGCCTGCCACGGCGTTGCACCGTCCAGTGCCGCCGCTTCTTCTAACGAGCCGTCGATGGTTTCGAAATAGCCTTTAATCGTCCAGACATGCAGCGCAATGCCGCCCAGATAGGCGAAGATCACCCCACCGTGGGTATTCAAGCCCAAAAACGGCACATAGATGCCTAAGCGATCAAATAAGGCATACAACGCCACCAGCGACAGCACCGCCGGGAACATTTGAAAGATCAGCATGCCTTGCAAAATGGTTTTTTTGCCTTTAAATTTCATGCGGGCAAAGGCATAAGCGCAAGTGGTGGACAGCGCCACAATCCCGACCGCACTAATGCTGGCGATTTTGACCGAATTCCACAACCACAGCAGCACCGGAAACGGGGGTTTGCTGATTGAGCCGTCCGCATTGGTCACTTCCATACCCAACGCCAGCTGCCAATGTTCCCACGAAATTTGTTGTGGAATCAGATCACCGATCGCCAAATTACCCGGCCGCAATGAAATCCCAATCACCATCAGCAGCGGAAACAGGATCAGCGCCAAAAAGCCGATTAACAACAGATGGGTTGCCCACAAACGGTAACGCATCGATTTAGGTTGCACCATTGCCATATTGTTTCTCCTAATCCAGTTTTAACTTGGTGGCTTTCAGATTGAGCAGCGCCAAGCCGCCAACCAACAGGAAGATAATCGTGGCGATCGCCGCCGCCAAGCCGAAATCTTGTGCGCCGCTGCCTTCAAACGCAATGCGGTAAGTGTAACTGACCAACAAATCGGTGTGCCCTGCCGGGGTTGAGGTGCCGATCATATCCGGACGCCCGTTGGTCAACAATTGAATCAACACGAAATTATTGAAATTAAACGCAAACGAAGCAATCATGAGTGGCGTGAGTGGTTTGATCAGCAACGGCACTGTGATTTTGCTGAAATTCTGCCAGGTGCTGGCTCCGTCCATTGCGGAAGCTTCGTACAAATCTTGCGGAATCGCTTTCAGCAAGCCCATACATAGAATCATCATATACGGATAACCCAGCCAAGTGTTGACAATCACCAACATCACTTTGGCTAACGTCGGGCTATTGAACCATTCTGGACGAATGCCAAACACCTGATTTAAAATCAAATTGATTTCACCGAAACTTTGGTTGAACAAGCCTTTAAAAATCAGAATTGAGATAAACGCCGGTACGGCATAAGGCAGAATCAGCAACAGGCGGTAAACCCCTTTTCCTCGCAATGGCTCCCACTGTACTACACAGGCTAAAATCATGCCGATAATCACGGTGAACAAGACCGTCAACACCGAAAAGAGGATCGTCCAGATAAAAATCTGGATAAACGGTTTTTGAATGCCCTCATCGCTGAAGATTTTAATGAAGTTGCTCCAACCGGTCAGCACCGTATAACCCGGCTCCAACGTTTCCGCTTGCCAATTGCCTTGGTTATCAATTAGTTGAAAAAAACCAGTTTCGTTATTGGCTTTATAACGTTTGCCGTTTTCCAGATTAACCAGCTCTTCGTTTTCATTGTTATACTGATAACGCGGGCTTTGCTGGGCAAATTGGCGTAGCGAACTCATGCTCAGTTCAGCGCCGTTTGGCAGAACCAAGCGGCTTTGCTGCAACAGATTGCGGTTTTCAATCACGGTTTTCAGCGGCACCGCAGACTGTGCGCTGACCGCACTTTCGAGGTGTAGCTCAATCGTTTCACTGCCAAAGCGAAAATCACTGGAAAGATAGCTCTCGCCCTGCGCCGATGTCACTTCTATTTGCCACTGGTTATCCGCTTGCGCAAACAGCTTGAAGTCGTATTTTTCGCCGGAGAAATAGCGTTGCTGCGACAACACGCTGACCGCTCTTTCAAATGCCAGCTGGTTGGTGCCACTGTAATTGGTGAACGCAATTACAATAGTGCAGATCAGCGGAAACAGAATGAAAATGCCCATGCCCATAATGCCGGGATAAACATAGCGCCACGCATAGGTTTTGGGGTTGGCAAACACATAAATACCGGAACTGATCACCACCAAGGTCAAAATCGCAAACAGAATTTCGCCTTGCAGATACATTACGGAGACCAGATAAAAATCGATCAGCAGCACAAGGGCAATCACTCCCCATTTAAGGTATTTAGCGAAAGAACGATCCGCAGAGTGTGTCCCTGGTTTAGGGATTGGCTGTGGGATTGGTTGAGGGATTGTTGGTTGAGGGATTGTTGGTTGCATAACACCGCCTGTCCGAAACAAAAGACCGCACTTTGTATGGTTAAAAAGGCAAAGTGCGGTTAAAACAAAAATAATTACACCGGGTTTTTACTGCGCTTTAATCCGTCCTGCCGCATCATCCAACGCTTGTTTGACGCTTTGCCGTTGGTTGACCGCATTGATAATCGCACTGCGCTCCGCATACCAGAATGCAGACATTTGCGGAATATTCGGCATAATTTCACCGTTTTCCGCATTTTGCATGGTGGCGGCAATCCGGCTGTCTTTTGCCAATTCGGTTTGATAAGAGGTCAACGCCACCGCACCCAACGGTTTGTCTTTATTGACGCTATCCAGCCCCTGATTGGTCAACAGGTAATTTTCCAAAAATTCGACCGCTAAATCTTGGTTCGGACTGGCGGAATTGATGCCTGCGCTCAACACACCGACAAACGGTTTTGACGGCTGACCATTCAAGGTCGGCAGCACGGCTACGCCGTAATTGATACCGCTCTTTTCAATATTGCCCCATGCCCAAGGGCCGTTAATCGTCAATGCCGTTTGCCCTTTGTTAAAAGAAGCTTCGGCAATGGCATAATCGGTATCGGCATTGATCACTTTGCTTTTCACCAAATCAACCACAAATTGCAACCCACGCTGCGAGCCTTCATTGTTGACCCCGATATCAGCAGTGTTGTACTGCCCGTTTTCATACTTAAACGCATATCCGCCGTCCGCTGCGATAATCGGCCAAGTGAAATACGGTTCTGCCAAATTCCACATCACTGCATTTTTGCCTTCTTTTTTCAGTTTTGCATCCAATGCCGTTACCTCTTCCCAGGTTTTGGGTGCTTCTGGCAATAAATCTTTATTATAAATCAGCGAGAGGGCTTCGATTGCCACCGGATAACCGATGATCTTGCCGTTGTAACTGACTGCATCCCACGCAAAAGGAACGAACTTATCTTTAAATGCTTGGCTTGGGTGTAACTCCGACAATAATCCGGCTTGTGCGTAGCCGCCAAAACGGTCATGCGCCCAGAAAACAATATCCGGGCCGTCGCCGGTCGAGGCGACTTGTGGGTATTTTTCTTCCAGTTTATCCGGATGCTCGACCAACACCGGAATACCGGTATCGGCTTCGAATTTTTTACCCACTTCCGCCAAACCGTCATACCCTTTGTCACCATTGATCCAAATGACAAGTTTACCGGCTTCCAGCTTTGCCAGACTGCTGCTTGAAACGACTAATGCGGCAACCGCACTTAGTGTCAGGGTTAAATATTTATTTTTGATCATAACCAGTCCTTATTTGAATAAAATGATTTGAGTAACACAGCTTGTCGCCACTATTTTCACTCATATTGCCGTTTTAATATTAGAAGGGCATCATCCCTGTTGCTCCTCCCTTGCCGCACAAACGGTGATCCTGATCACATAAACCGCACTTTTTGCGATAATGATCACAAAAAATAAGTGTATAAACCTGATCTTGATCACAATATAAACGTATAAAAAATATTCTTTGTTTTAGACCTATTTTTCACCTCCGCCTAAAAAAATTCTGCAAAGGATGATTTTTTTCTTGCTTTCTCTCGGCATACTAACCACCATTAACTATTGGGTTATAGCAAATATAATAGAATAAAAACCTGCACAGGGGAAAAATTATGTCGAGTCTTTCTTTACGCAACGTCTATAAATCTTATGGTGATATCCACATTTCCAAAGATATTAATTTAGAGATCGAAGAAGGCGAATTTGTGGTATTCGTTGGGCCTTCCGGCTGTGGGAAATCGACACTGTTGCGCATGATTGCCGGTTTGGAAGACATCACTTCCGGCGAATTGTACATCGGCGATACCCTGATGAACGATGTGCCACCCGCCAAGCGTGGCATCGGCATGGTGTTCCAGTCTTATGCGCTGTACCCGCACTTGGATGTGGCGGAAAATATGTCATTCGGTTTAAAACTAGCCGGGGTCAATAAAGAAGAGCGCAACAAACGTGTTAATCAAGTTGCCGAAATTCTGCAATTGGCACATTTGTTGGATCGTAAGCCCAAAGCCTTGTCCGGCGGACAACGGCAACGGGTAGCCATCGGAAGAACCTTAGTTTCGCAACCACAAGTCTTTCTGCTTGACGAACCGCTTTCCAATCTAGACGCTGCATTACGGGTACAAATGCGGGTCGAGATTTCCAAACTGCATAAAAAACTCAACCGCACGATGATTTATGTTACCCACGATCAAATCGAAGCCATGACCTTGGCAGATAAAATTGTGGTGTTGAACGCCGGTGGCATCGCTCAAGTCGGTAAACCGCTGGAGCTGTATCACTATCCGACGAATCGCTTTGTCGCGGGGTTTATCGGCTCACCTAAAATGAACTTTTTACCGGTGAAAGTCACCGCTGTTGAAAAGCAACGGGTACAAATTGAACTGCCGGATGCCCATCATCACCATTTCTGGATTCCGGTGGAGGGAACCGGGGTCAAGGTCGGTGAAAATCTTTCCTTAGGCGTGCGCCCGGAACATCTGATTCCGGCAGACAAGGCGGAGATCAAATTGAAAGGCATCGTCACCGTGGTCGAATTGCTAGGCAACGAAACCCAAATCCATCTAGAAATTCCGGAAATCAAACAACCGACCTTGGTCTACCGTCAAAACGATGTAGTGCTGGTCGAAGAAGGGCAGGTGATGGATATCGGGATTGTACCGCAACGCTGTCATTTATTTAAAGATGATGGTACTGCCTGCCGACGGCTATATAAAGAAATCGGCGTGTAATCCACCCAATAACGCTCTGTTTTTAAATATATTTAAACTATTCCGACTATTTTAAACATAGTCGGACGGGATACTTTTGTCTGTAAAATCCGGCTTATTGCGCTGACACTGCTTCAGAGAAAATAAGCCACTTAAAATGTAGTAACTTTAACCTATAAAAGAGGCCAACATTATGAACAGTAAAAAAACATTGCTCGCCATTGCCATCGGCAGTACGTTGCTTGCCGGTACGGCAAGTGCGGTTGATTTCCACGGTTATGCCCGTTCCGGTATCGGTTGGACATCCGGTGGCGGAGAACAAACTACTTTCACCGCAACCGGTGCTCCGGCGAAGTATCGTTTGGGTAATGAAGCCGAAACCTATGCCGAACTGAAATTAGGGCAGGAATTATTCAAACAGGGTGAGAAAAGCATCTATTTAGATACTAATGTTGCTTATTCCGTCAGCCAGCAAAATGATTGGGAATCCACCAATCCGGCATTGCGCGAAGTCAACGTTCAATTTAAAAACTTTGCCGATTCGCTGCCGGGCGCGACACTATGGGCAGGTAAACGTTTCTATCAACGTCACGACGTACATATGAACGATTTCTACTATTGGGATATTTCAGGTCCGGGTGCCGGGGTGGAAAATATCGATCTGGGCTTTGGTAAATTGTCATTGGCGGTCACCCGCAACACCGAGGCCGGTGGTGCCGATGCGTTCGGATATTCTAGTTTCTATCGCTTCAATTCCAGCACAGGGAAAATTGAGTATATCACCGAAAGAAATAAAGCCGATGTTTACAATGATGTGTTTGATCTCCGTTTAGCCGATCTCAATGTCAATAAAAACGGCAAACTGGAATTTGGTGTTGATTTCGGTAATGCACACACCAAAGACGGTGCAACATTTGCCAATGGTGCCAGCAAACGCGGCTATATGTTGACGGCGGAACATACTCAAAATGAATTTTTCGGTGGCTTCAACAAATTCACTGTGCAATATGCGACCGATTCAATGACTTCTTGGAATACCGGGCATTCGCAAGGTGGCTCGATTAACAACAATGGTCATATGCTACGTTTAATTGACCAAGGTGTAGTGAAATTCAGTGATCGCATCGAAGCAATGTATGCTTTAATCTACCAAAAAACCGACTTAGATAACAATAAAGGTAACACTTGGTACTCTGCCGGCATCCGCCCGATGTATAAATGGAATAATACCATGAGTACATTAGTTGAATTTGGCTATGATCGCGTTAAAGACCAAGCCAGCGGTAAAAAGAATGACCTGAAAAAAGTCACCTTAGCCCAACAATGGCAAGCCGGTGACAGCATCTGGGCACGCCCTGCCATTCGCGTATTCGGCACTTATGCCGACTGGAATGATAAATTCGGTGATCGTGTCGGTACTGCAAAAGCCAATGATCATGAATTTGTCTACGGTGTTCAATTCGAAGCTTGGTGGTAATTCACTTTCTACCGCTCTTTGAACCAGCAAAGAGCGGTTCTTTTTTATCAAAATCTGAGGTCAATATGAAAAAATGGATTAGCTCAACCGTATTAAGTTTCGGTTTATTCTGTTCCGCTGCAAGCTATGCGGCACAACCGCATATCAATCCACAAGCGGTCAGCAAGCTGACTTGGCAAGAAATTGGTTTGTCGCAGCAACAAACGACCACACTTGATGCCCAACAACGCAATCTCAGCGGTATTGACAGCCCGATCGCCGCTTACCGCCTGCCTGCCAATCAGGGAACATTGGATATTACGATTAGCAGCTCGGTTGAAGACAACGACCATATTTTTGTCCCGAATGTCGCCGTTTTGGATGCCAATTTCAATCTAGCAGCCACTTATCCGGCAAATACCTTCCAGTTTCACAACGAAAGCGGATTGCAAAGCAACCGCTTAAGCAAAGCACTGCAACTGACCCCAACGCCGAATCAGGATTACATCTATTTGTTAGTTTATACCACTGATGAAGATCTGCAAGGCAGTACCACTGTGCCACATCCGGCAAAATTGTATGCCAAAGCGCGCGGCAACCAACCGCCGGCAATTGATGATTTACAAGCCAAGCACAGTCTTAACGGGAAGATTCATATCGAGGTTGACGGAAAACAAAGTGCCCAGTTTATCGGCTTGGCAATGCCCGAATTTAAAGCTAAAAGTGCGGTCGAGCCACAAGCTGTCGGTCGCAATACAAAAACCGAGAAACCATTGACAAAACCGGTAGAACAAGAAACCGAACAATATTTTAATAATGCAATTCGCAATGCAATGAAAAACAATGATGTTAACCGAGCAATGAATTTGGTTAATGAAGCCGAACAGCTCGGACTCAGTTCGCCGCGTAAAACCTTTATCGGGTTGGTATCACAAAAATAGTTTTAACTATACTGCCTTTTTCATTTTGCCTTTTTTACCCCACTGTGGCTGCTGTGGGGTATTTTTGTAATCTAATGACACTCCACAGCGCTCTCAAAGCCGCACTTTAACCACGATTATCGTCACTTAGCCTCAATTGGCATAGTAGCCGCAAACGCAAAAAACCCCTAGCATCGCTGCTAGGGGTCGTTGTACTGTATTC
>NZ_VDHB01000066.1:0-39921 GCF_006227735.1 Testudinibacter sp. 'clade 2' | reverse complement strand
GCCTAAATCAGAAGAGCCTCGATTTAAAGCGGGAACCTTAGAAGATCGAACTCTTACTATCGTCGTTTCCAGTCAAGGAGGAGAACGATATGAAGCCGTATTAGAAACTGATAAAAATCGTGGCTTCTATATGTCTGGTCCAATGGACTTCCGCGATAGCAAGGGAAATATCCTAGATCTCCGCAATGAGTTTAAAGATAAAACCGTGATGAACAACTATGATGTCGATCCAAATAAAGTCCAAGAACTGGTTATCACCTCCGAAAACGGAGAAGAATTGGGGAAATTCCGCTTTATTAACCAAACTTACTCCAGCTATGGTACGTTCTCACCGGAATTGACTGCGCCAGCAGCCGGTGGTGATCCGGCTCACCCCTTTAAAAATCACGAGAATCTCGGAACTTATATACTACAACCGACCACAGAAACACAATTTGATCAGTTGGCTCAAGCCAGTACAGCTGACGGTATTATCACTTATAGCGGCCATACCTTGGGCTACAAAGGAGGACCAAAAGGCGGTACACCGACCGAAGGCTACATGGGGGATGTCTCATTTCAGGTGAGTATTGCCTCGAAAACAATCTCAGGTGAAATGTCCGCTCGACAAGACAGCTTTGTTAGACATAACTGGCGATTTACTGATGACGACAATAATCCAACTGCGGAAGGTATTGCCTTTGATCAGCCCAACGTTAAGTTAATTCTTTCTGAAGCCAACATTGTTGCAAACAACAATAATACCATGGGGTTTAAAAACGGTGAGGTCAGATTGCTGCATAACGGACAGCAAGTGCGTATCAATGACTATGCCGGAACATTTGCCGGACCAGAAGCAAATGAAATTGTCGGTCAAATTGGTAGTGGAGAAGAACGCATTATGTTCGGTGCAACTAAACAAGAATAATTTCATTGCTATTTATTTAGTGTAATTTTTACTAAAAGTGCGGCCACACCGCACTTTAGCTAACCATAACGGATATTTTCATATGTTATTAATTCGCTTTTATCCACTGTTTTTCCTGCTTATCATCAGTTTTTCAGCCTTTGCTGATACCGCTATAGGCACAACTACCGACATTGCCTTGCAACATACTGAAGCACATGCCTCTGGAGCAATAGCCAACTCTACTGCGACAGCTGCTGTACCAGAGCTTATCAAGACAGAAATCCTGCAAGATATGTCGCCGCTTGGAATGTATCTTTCCGCCCATCCTGTTGTTCAAGCTGTCATCTGGATACTGATTTTTTGCTCAGTTTTAACTTGGGTAATTTTTTTCAGTAAACTGTTTCAGTTGTATTACTCCGCTGCAACACTGAGAACACAGCAAGCATTTTTATTGACCCAAGAACATTTTGAACAAGCACGGCAGCAGTTACCTTCGAAGATTAAATTTGATATCAGCCACAATCTTTTATCCGAAATCAACGATGAATTACAACGATCCAACTATCTTTGCGACGATGATTTTAAGCAACGCCTAGACTATCGCTTAGATCGCCGAATTCAAAGTTACACGCAAAATATGCGCTACGGCATCGGTCCTCTAGCAACTATTGGCGCAGTCGCCCCCTTTATCGGTTTATTCGGCACTGTCTGGGGAATAATGAATAGTTTTATCGGTATCGTGCATTCACAAACCACCAGCTTATCGGTGGTAGCACCGGGAATCGCTGAAGCACTGTTTGCTACCGCACTTGGTTTGGTAGCAGCAATTCCTGCCGTTATTATTTATAATATCTTCACCAGACACTTAACAACATACCGGTTACAGATTGAAAATTTAGCGGCTATTTTACGCCTGATGATCAAGCGTGACATATCCCTACATCGCTTAAATCCAGCAGCATCAGTATGAGGTTCCTATGTCATTTCATCTTTCCGATTCCACAAATGAGCAAGAACTTTCCGAAATTAATGTCACCCCGTTTATCGATGTAATGCTAGTGTTATTGATCATTTTTATGGTGACCATCCCGCTCACCACAGTTACCGTGCCGATTGATCTGCCAATAGCCAAAGCCAATGTTGAACCGCAATTGGAAAAGCCTATTATTTTATCGCTTAACCAACAACAAGAGTTGTTTTTAGGCAATGAACCTCTACTTTTACACAATCTGGCAACCGCACTTGATCAACTCACCGTCAATAATCGCGACACGGTGATTTTCTTTCAAGTAGATAAAACTATTCCCTATGAAATCTTGATGAACGTAATGAACCAACTACGTACTGCCGGTTATTTAAAAATCGGCTTGGTCGGCTTAGAGAACAAGGAACAGGCGGAAAATTGATGATTGTTGATATTCCATCACTATATCGCCTCAAAAAATATCGTATTTGGCTGTTTAATACGATATTGGTCTGTGCTATCCACTTTTTTATTATTACTTTTATTATTAAAAAAACCGTCACCGTCATACCGCAAGCCAGCGCTGCGGTGATAGTCAATTTCTCTGATCCGCCACAATCGATTATCAGCATTGAGGAGCTCCCGCTTGGTCCACCACAAGTCATCACCCAAGACAGCCAAATTTTAGATGCTGACAACCAACCGGAAGCACTTGAAACGCCGCAACTAGAAGAGAACCCAATAATTGAAAATGCCGAGATTATCGTCAAGGCTAAACTGGAAAAAAAGCCACTTTTGAAGCAACAACCACAAGTTAAAAAGCAGCCAGATAACAATAAAAAAGCCAAAAAGCCCAGTGATATCGAATCCACTGCAACCGGACAAACTGTTACCGCACCTGCCAACGGCAATGATCAGCAAATTGCGGCAGAATATAACAGTGAAGGCAATAGTAAAACCATTATAACCAGCTGGCAAGCCTTGCTAAGAGGGCATTTAGGCCGTTATAAACGCTACCCAGAAAATGCCTTAAAACAAAAAATCGAAGGAAAACCGATTGTCTCTGTAGAAATCGATAGACTAGGAACTGTATTAAAAGTCACGCTTAAAAAAAGCAGTCAACACCAAGCATTGGATCAAGAAGCGATTAATACCCTTTATCGTGCTTCTCCACTCCCTAAACCGCCCGAAGAGATCATTCGGCAAAAAACCACTTTAAGATTTAGCTTACCCATTGATTTTGAAATAGAAAACAAAGCTCGCAGATAGGAAACACATATGAAAAAACAATTTATTTTAAGCTTGCTACTATCACTCTTTTTTCTTTCTGAGGTCACTCTTGCACAACCAACGACACCGCAAAGGATTATCGCCGTCGGTGCTGGCGTAACCGAATTACTGGAGGCGCTGGATGTCGGCGATCAACTTATTGCAGTCGATTCCACTAGTCGCCGTTTTGCCGACAAATATCAGATTCCGCTGTTAGGATATCAACGCAATTTAGCAAGTGAAGGCATTTTGGCACTGCAGCCAAACCTATTGATCGGCAGTGAAGAAATGGGACCGGAATCCGTGTTGACACAATTACGACAAGCAAAAATCCAAATTGAAGTATTAGAGAATCCACAAAAAAACCATCAGGATTTGCAGCAACATATCCAGAGACTCGGCCAGCTGCTAGCGAAAAACAAATCGGCAGAAAAATTATCGGCACAGGTAATGCAACAAATCCGACAGATTCAGTCCTTGCCACGCGGTAAAAATCGTGCCCTATTTTTGCTACTGTCAGATAAAGGACAACTGTCCACTGGAGGGCACCGCACCACGATTAACGGCATGCTTGATTTAATGCAATTGCATAATCTTTCGGCTGAAAAACAGGGGTATTACGCCTATTCAATTGAGGCTGTTTTAGCATTACAGCCGGATATTTTACTGCTTTCCGAGCGAAGCCTGTCGCAGGACTTAAGCGCATTACAGAAAAAATATCCTTTTTTACAACAACTTAATGCCACTAATCAGGGGTGTATTTTTAGCGTCGATGGACAAGCACTGCTAGGCGGTTTTAATTTGAGCTCACTGCGCGAAAGCCAACGCATTATGCAAGCCATTGCCGACAACCAAAATTGTCTACAATGATGAAACATCACGCCTACTTTCTGGTGCTCGCTATCGGCTTGCTGTTGCTTAGCGCCATAATTCTACTCTCTCTAGTTAGCGGTGCGGTAAATACCGACCTGTGGCAAACTTTGACCGCACTTTACGGTAAAGGGGACAGCAGCACCGTTTTTATCGTACAGCAGCTACGGCTGCCCCGCACCTTACTCGGCGTCTTTATCGGTGCAATTTTAGGCTGTTGCGGTGCAGTGTTACAAGGTCTGTTCCGTAATCCTCTTGCTGATCCTGGTATTATCGGAGTCAGCGCTGGAGCAGCGTTGGGCGCTGCTATCGCTATTGTACTCTTGCCGCAAGGGATACTATTATGGAATAAACTTAGTCTGCTTTCACTATTTTCATTTATCGGTGGTCTGCTGGCAACACTATTTGTTTACCACATCGGTAAAACTCACTACGGCACTCGAATGACATTGATTTTACTAAGCGGAATTGCCATCGGAGCGCTAGCATTTGCCTTTTTGGGCTTACTACAATTTATCGCAGATGACCGAGCGCTGCGGGAATTGACAACTTGGCAGCTAGGCTCACTTGCGCATGGCAATTGCAATACGGTCATATTGTGTGCCGTAACCGCCTTTTTATTATTGACCCAATTTATGCGGCGAGCCTCTGCATTAAATGCACTGTTACTCGGTGATTTAGAAGCGCGACATTTAGGGGTCTCTGTCGAAAAAATAAAACGGTCCTGTATTATCTATACCGCACTTGGTATCGGGATTGCGGTCTCCGTTTCAGGGATGATCGGCTTTATTGGTCTAATTGTGCCGCATATTGCCCGCACTTTGCTAGGCCCGAACCACAAAACGCTGATTCCGGTTTGTGCTTTAATCGGTGCAGTTTTACTGCTAGGCGCTGATATTTTAGCCCGTAAACTGGCTGCACCAGCAGAAATTCCAATCGGAATTCTGACCGCACTTTTAGGTGCGCCATTTTTTATTACTCTACTGATTAAAAACAAGGGGCGATTGTAATGTTGGAAATTAGCAGATTACAGCTTGTTATTGGAAAAAAAATCCTCCTGAATGATATCAACCTGAACTTAAAATGTGGTCACTGTATCGGCATACTTGGGGCAAACGGAGCTGGAAAATCCAGCTTACTGAAAGCTATCGGCCAAGATCTTCCCTATACGGGAAGAATATTGTGGCAGCAAAAGCCGCTGGCTTCATTTTCCGCCAGAGAACTGGCAGAAAATATGGTATTTCTGCCACAACACAGCAGCCTAAACTTTGCGTTTACGGTACAAGAAGTGATTGAACTAGGCTTAATACACCACCAACAACACCTTAGTCGTAGCCAGCAGCAAAGACTATTGGCACAAGTCAGTACAGATTTTGAACTGTCGGATCTACAACAACAGAACTATCTCAAATTGTCCGGCGGCGAAAAACAACGGGTGCATGCCGCCCGCAGCTGGCTACAAATTTTATCATCGCCTACACCCAAAATCGTATTGCTGGACGAACCTAGCAGTGCACTAGATCTCAAACATCAGCATGACTTACTGCAACAAGCAGTAAAACTAGCGGAGACACAGCATTTAGTTTTAATTGTGCTGCATGATCTAAATTTGGCAGCACGCTATTGTGATTGCTTGCTGCTGTTGCAGCAAGGCAATCTATTTGGGTATGGCACTACAGCAGATATGCTGACCGCACAAAATATTGATGAACTTTATCACTATCAAACAGAAGTTTATCAGTATAAAAACCAGCTTCGAATCTTATAGGCTTTGTAGCAAGCACTTTTTCACCGGAGCAAAGCTGCGGCGATGTTGTGGCAAAATGCCGTATTGCTGCAATTTTTCTAGGTGAAGTGCGGTCGGGTAGCCTTTGTGTTGTGCTAAGCCGTAGTGTGGATATTGCTGATCCAGCTCTGCCATTTCTTGATCGCGCGCTACTTTTGCCAAAATCGAAGCTGCGCTGATTTCAGCTACCAGACTATCACCTTTGACCACCGCTTGTGCTGGCATCAGCAATTTTGGCAATTTATTGCCATCAACTAATACAAAGTGCGGTTGAATTGGCAGGGCTTCTACTGCTCTTTGCATCGCAAGCAGGCTGGCTTGCAAAATATTCAGTTGATCAATTTCTTCTGGTTCAGCTCTGCCGAGCGCCCATGCTAAGGCATTTATTTTGATCGCTTCGGCGAGTAGCAAGCGTTTTTTTTCAGAGAGTTTTTTGGAATCGGCTAAACCAACAATCGGTTTATTCGGATCCAAAATCACCGCAGCCGTCACCACCGCCCCGATTAGCGGCCCGCGTCCGACTTCATCGACCCCGGCAATAAGCCCGACATTGTGTGGATATTCAAACGCTGTCATTTTTGTCGCTCTTGTAACAGATCTGCCACGGCCTGTGCCGCTTGTTGATCGGCATTACAGCAGATCATTTGATGCAGTTCGGCAAAGCGCTGTTTTAAGCCCAAAGTGCGGTTTTTTGCTGCTTCGCTATCATCAAAATAGACTGCCAATTCCTCGGCTAAACGCTGAGGATTACATTCATCTTGGATCAACTCAGGCACCAGCATTTCATCAGCCAACAGGTTCGGCAATGAGACATATTTGGTTTTCACCAAGCGTTGTGCCAGCCAGTAAGTTAGCGGCTTCATGCGATAACCGACCACCATCGGCGATTTACACAACATACACTCCAGCGCCGCCGTGCCGGAAGCCAGCAAGGTTGCCTCCGCCACTTGCATTGCCTGCCGAGCTTGTCCGTCAAGCAAGTACATCTCTAATTCCGGTGCAACCCGCTGTTTTGCCTGCTCAAACTGCTGACGCCGTTTGGCGTTAATCAACGGCACTAAAAATTGCAAATCAGGAAAACGCTGTTTCAGCAAAAGAGCGGTCTGTAAAAATGGTTCACTGAGAAATTCCAGCTCTGAACCACGACTGCCAGGCAAAATCGCCAAATAACGCTGATTTGGATCAAGCTGTAGCTGTGCGCACGCCTGCTGACGATCGATATCTAGCGGAATCGCATCCGCCATGGTGTGTCCAACAAAACGACACGGCACATTGAAACGGTCATAAAATGCTTTTTCAAACGGCAAAAATGCCAACACCAAATTGGTCGCTTTAGCAATTTTGAAAATCCGCTTTTGCCGCCACGCCCACACTGACGGACTGACATAATGAATGGTTTTGATCCCGTGTTGTTTCAATACGCTTTCTACGCCAAGATTAAAATCCGGCGCATCGATACCGATAAAAATATCCGGTTTTGCCGCCAGCAGGTTTTGAATCAGCGTTTTTCGAATTTTCAGCAGACGTGGCAGGTGTTTCAGCACTTCGACCAAGCCCATCACCGATAACGCTTCCATATCAAAGTAACTTTCTGCCCCTTCGGACAACATTTGCGGTCCGGCAATGCCGATAAAACGGGCATTCGGATAAATTTGACGCAGTGCTTTGATTAAGCCCGCACCAAGAATATCGCCGGAGATCTCACCAGCAACCAGTGCAATTAACGGAGAATTTTGTTCTGCCTGCATGCTATTTTCCTTAAAAAATAACCGCACTTTTAACGTAAAGTGCGGTTAGGTAAGCATTAGGAGGGATTCAAGATTGGAATTGTAAGGACAGATTCAATCCGCCCCTACAACCTAAATGCGAATCTAACGAATGATCCCTCGGGTTGAACGTTTAAAGAATGACAAGAAGAAGCTGACCGCTGCTTCGGTTTCGGCAATCCGTTCGATCTCAGGAATCACTTCCTCTAACGTTTTACCACTACGATAAATCAATTTATACACATTGCGGATGGCATGCATCGCCGGTTTATCAAAACCACGGCGCTTCAGTCCTTCCAGATTAACCCCAAACGGTTGCGCATGATTGCCTTGCGCCATCACATATGGCGGCACATCTTGGCTGACCATCGAGCCACCGCCCAACATCACGTGCGCCCCGATCACCACAAATTGGTGAATTGCCGACATACCGCCGACAATCACAAAATCATCTAGCTCAACGTGCCCGGCAAGCGTGGCGTTATTAGCCAAAATACAGCGGTTTTTAACCTGACAATCATGTGCAATATGCGCATTGATCATCAATAAGTTGTCATCACCGATACGGGTGACACCACCGCCTTGCACCGTACCACGGTGAATCGTAACGCTTTCACGGATGCGATTGCGATCACCGATAATCGTTTTGGTCGGTTCACCGTTATATTTGAGATCCTGGTTCACTTCACCGATGCTGGCAAATTGGAAAATCTGATTATCGCAGCCGATTTGAGTATGTCCACGCACCACCACATGCGAATGCAATACGGTGCGATCACCAATTTCTACATCTGCGTCAATCAGACAGAAAGGGCCGACCACAACATCTGCGCCAATTTTAGCGCCATCTTCAATAATTGCTGAACTATGAATTTTTGCTGTTGGATGAATCATCTTATCCTACTTATGCTGCTGGGTTACATTGGACGGCGTGCGCACATCAATTCGGCTTCGCACACCACTTTTCCGTCCACCGTTGCCACTCCGGTGAAACGCGTGACACCGCGACGTTCCTTAATAAAATGGACTTCCAGAATCATTTGATCACCTGGCTCAACCGGGCGTTTAAAGCGAGCATTATCGATAGCTGCAAAATAAAATAGTTCATCTTTAGGCAATTCCAACGTTTTAAACGCCAATACGCCGGTTGCCTGTGCCATGGCTTCTAAGATTAACACGCCCGGAAAAATCGGTTTCTGAGGGAAATGCCCGGTGAAACAAGGTTCGTTAACCGTTACATTTTTCACGGCTTTCAGCCATTTCCCTTCTTCGAAATCAATGACTCTATCGACCAATAAAAACGGATAACGATGCGGTAATAACTGCATAATTTCATTAATATCGACAATTTTTGCTTCTCTTGTCTGCAAATCAGTTTGATTGTTTTCAGTTGTCACGATGTTTAGTTCCCTTAGTATTGTACCCATTGCTGCCACCAACAACGGGCAACAAAAATTATGCTTATCCGTTATATTTTATCTTGATTTCGCTCTAACGCCTTCAAGCGACGGTTCATCTCACTAATATTTAGCGTCAACGCCGCAGTCTTGCGCCATTCTTTATTGGTTTGCAACGGAATCCCGGAAGAATAAACCCCCGGCTCAGTGATTGGACGCATCACCATTCCCATGCCGGTGACAGTCACGCCGTCGCAAATTTCCATATGTCCGTTGATCACGCTGGCTCCACCGATTAAGCAGTATTTTCCCACGGTCAGGCTGCCCGCCATAATCACACCGCCAGCCACCGCTGTACCGCTACCGATATGCACGTTATGTGCAATTTGGCACAAATTATCGATTATCACGTTATCTTCGATGATCGTCGCATCCAAAGCACCGCGATCAATACAGGTGCAAGCACCGATTTCAACCCGATTGCCGATAATCACCTGCCCACGTTGCGGGATCTTAATCCACTTGCCTTTGTCGTTGGCATAACCAAAACCGTCAGCGCCAATCACCGCAGAAGATTGAATCAAACAATCCTGCCCGATTTCCACTTCGTGATAGACGGTGACATTCGCCCAAAGTTGAGTACCGGCACCAATTTTGCTGTTTTTACCAATAAAACAACCGGCACCGATCACCACATTGTCAGCCAATACCACACCGTCCTCAATCACTGCATTAGCGCCGATCGAGACATTGTCGCCCAATATTACCGACGGCGACAAGACCGCACTTTTAGCAATACCACTGGCAGCTTTCGGGGTAGCATCCATCAGCTGTGCGATCAGCGCATAAGCGATATAAGGATCGTTAACCACAATCAGATTACTGTCCGCATGACAAAATTCAACATCTGTTTCGCTCACCAACAAACAGCCCGCCACAGATTGCTGCAAGCGTTCACGAAATTTCGCATTGGAAATAAAACTCAATTGATTCGGCTGTGCTTTATCCAACGCAGCAATGCTTTCCACCGTTGCTTCCGGATTGCCGCGTAACCGTCCACTGACATGTTCAGCAAGCTGTTGTAATCGATATTGTGCCATTGATATCCTCTTGCCTCGGATTACTTCTTAGCTTCCGCAGGCGCTGCTGCTGGCTTAATTGCTTTTAAGACTTCTTCGGTAATATCTTTACCGGCTGCTGCATACACAACGGCGTTAGCATCTATCACATAGCTATAGTTGCCTTTAGCCGCGACTTCATTGGTGGCATTTTGAATGCTGGACAACAGTTTTGATCTTTCTTGATACTGCAGTTCTTCATTTTGAGCTTGCAGCTCTTCGGCTTGTTTTTGATAAGCTTCACGCATTTTATTAATTTCGTCTTCGCGTTTTTGGATATCGGCAGCACGCAATTTTGACGCTTCTTTTTGCAACGCTTCAATTTTGGTAACAATCGCTTTCTCGCTGGCTTGCAATTTTTCAGCCGGTGCTTTCAACTCCGCATCAATTTTAGCACCCGCCGCTTCACGATCCGGGTGGTTTTGGAATAAATAGGCCGAGTTAATAAACGCAATATTTTCTGCGGCATTTGCCAGTGAGGCGCTCAACGCCAATGCTAAAGAAAGTCCTGCGATTTTTAATGCTTTTTTCATGGTATATCCTTTAAAGAAATGTAGATGGCAGATCGACCATCAATCTGCCTAGTTTATATGACGTAATTTTAACTAAAAAGTTTCAATTTACTTGTTACAATTTAAGCTTTAGAAACTGCCACCGATACTGAATTGGAATTGCTCAATCTCATCGCCTTCATATTTTTTAATCGGTTTGGCATACGAGAACACCAATGGTCCAATCGGCGAGTTCCACTGGAATGCCACACCGGCAGAGGCTCTCACCCGGGTCGGATCGCCATAATCGGTAATCCGTTGCGGAATATTGCCTTGAGTAAACAACTTCGCTTTATCTTTATCCCACGCAGTGTTCCAAACGCTGGCAGCATCAACAAATACTGAGGTTCTGACATTATTCTGGCTCTTATCGCTAACAAACGGTGTCGGCATAATCAATTCAACACTGGCAGTCGCCATCGCATTACCACCAACAACATCATTATTAATGTTGTTATAGGCTGAAGCCGGTGCGGAGACTAAAGCACCACTGTTGGTATTATAAATCGCTTTTGGTCCAATCGCACCATAAGCAAAACCACGTAAGCTACCGATACCACCGGCACTATAGTTTTGGTAGAACGGTAATTTTTTACCACCAAAACCATTCGCATAAGAGAGTCCTGCTCGTCCGGACAATACCCAAGTTTGATCATAGTTGATCGGGTAATAACTGACCCAATCAGCACTCAATTTGTAGTATTTATTATCCGAACCCGGGATAGTCACCTTGCCGCCAATGCTGGCACGGGTTCCACTCGTCGGCAAGAAGCCACGGTTTAAGGTATTGTAGTTCCAGCCTAAGCTAAACTCAAAATCATCACTTTTGATTTTCCAGTCATCAGCGCCCATCGACTGTAAATAACGGGCACGGTTATATTCCGGATACATATTTTTCAATTTGTTATAAACATATCCCAAACCCAAATAATAACCGTTATTTTCGTTGACCGGGAAACCTAAAGTACCGCTGATCCCATAACTGGTACGGGCATACGATGCAGTAGTGTCACTTTTGGCATAATCGTAAGTATCATAGAATACATTTCCGCCCAAACTCACACCGTCACGGGTGAAATACGGTTCGCTATAGCCTAAATTGATACTGGTTGCGTATTTGTTTTTGACGCCGGATAAACTGACCGAAGAGCCCATGCCTAAGAAATTGTCCTGTTTAACACTGGCTTGATAACTCAAACCGCTCTCGGTACCAAAGCCAATCCCGAAATTGATGCTGCCGGTATTACGTTCTTTAACTTTATACAAAATATCCAGTTGATCATCCACGCCCGGAACTGACAATGTTTGGCTTTCCACTGTTTCATAAAAACCGGTTCTTTCCAAACGAGATTTGCCCTGTTCGATCAAGGCGGTTGACAGCCATGTTCCTTCCTGCTGACGCATTTCTTGGCGCAATGTGGAATCTGCACTGACATCATTGCCTTCAAAGCGAATAGAACGCACATAGTAACGGCGACCGGCGTCCACCACCACGATCAAATCAACAGTATGTTCGGCATCATTAAAGTCCGGCTGGATGTTAATTTGAGGATTGGCATAACCACGCGCGCCGAGGGTATTCTTAATTCCATCTTCAATGGCTTTTACCGTATTGCCACGGAATTGCTCGCCACGTTTAATATTAACTAATAATTGCGCAAGATCCGCATTCATTCCAGCGGTATCACCAATAATCCGTACATCATTAATGGTATATTTTTCCCCTTCATCTAGCGTAATCGTCAAATACACGTCTTTTTTATCTTCACTATAACGCACATCGGTATTCAACAATTTGAATTTGGCATAGCCTTGATTCAGGTAAAAGTCACGCAATGTTGTCATGTCTTTTTCAAACTTAGGATTAGAGAATTTGCTGCTAGAGAACAGATTCCACCAAGAAACATCCGGCTGAATTTCAATCTGATCCAGTAATTTACCTTCGCTGAATGCTTGGTTACCGACAAATTTAATCTCTTTGACTAATGCTGAATCGTTTTCTTTGATCTCTAATTTTAATGCTGCTCTGCCTTGCCCCAAGTCATCAATGACAGTGTTGATTTCAGCGTTGCTGTAGCCGGCAGAATGGTAGTAGTTCAACAATTCTTGGCGGAATGATTCCAGTTTTGCACGTTCCAATACTTCCCCTTTGGCAATCCCGTTTTCACGTAGATTGGTTTCCAGTGCTTCTTTTGGAATTTGCTTATTACCTTCAATCTCTAACGAGCTGATATAAGGACGCGGCTGAATGCGCAGCACTAACGCATTGCCCTCACGTACGGCCTCCACATTTTCGTAGCCACCACGCAAAAACAGATTACGCACAATTTGCGACAAATCCTGATCATTTGCCCGTTGTCCGACTTTAACCGGCAAACCGGCAATAATATTTTCAGCCGTCACTGGGTCGGTCCCTTCCACGCGAATATCCTGCACAGTGAACGGTGCTGCCATGACAGTGGTGCTGCCCAGAAGTAAACTGGTCATTAGGAGTTTTTTCATTATCATTTTCCTATACATAAGCCCTGTTAAATAAAATATTGATTCCGATTGCCTGCGAGCGTGTCAAATTCAAATAAAGCGTATGATATCATTAAATAATGCAAAAATTGTCAACATTAATAATAATGCCACGCCGACTCTTAAAAAAATCTCGCGAACTTTCTCTGTTACCGGCTTGCCGCGAATCGCCTCAAGCGCCAGAAAGACTAACTGTCCACCGTCCAATACCGGTAGTGGAAATAAATTCATAATGCCCAAATTAACACTAATCAGCGCCATAAAACTCAGGTAATAAACTAAACCGCTATCTAGAGAAACGCCTGCGCCTTGAGCAATGGAAATCGGACCGCCGATGTTGTTCAATGAAATATCGCCACTCAGTAGTTTTCCAACTAATTTCACAATCACCAACGATAATTCAGCCGTTTTCTCCAGCCCTTGCTGCAAGGCGCTTAGAATATCATATTTTAATTCGGTACGGTACTGTTGTGCTAACGGCTCAAAAGTCGGTGAAAAACCAATATAAGCCTTGCCTTCTTTGTTAGCCTTTGGTGTGATCGATAACGACAAGTGTTGTTGCGCACGCTCAATCTCAAATAACAATGGCTGATTCAAATGACTGCCGATAGTCTGCACTAATGCTTGCCATGACAAGGTTTCACCGTTTACAGTCATAATCTTATCGCCAACACGCAGTCCGGCAGCAGCGGCCGGCGAATTATCTGTGATTTTTGATACCGTCAAATCTACCTTACCGCTCTTTGGCACCATACCCAGTGCGGTAAACGCCGCTTGTTTCTGTGGCTCATACTGCCAAGCGCTTAAATCCAAACGTTTATCTTGCAGCTGTTGCGGCTGATCAAACGGTGAAACGGTGAGCGTGACTTGCGAAGTGCCAACTTTGGTGGTCAACAGCATATTGACACTGGTCCAATCTTCCACCGCTTTTCCGTCAATCGCACGAATTTGCATCTCTGGTTGCAATCCGGCTTGGGCTGCAATCGAATCTGGCACAACACTGTCAATCACCGGCTTCACCGCCGGCACACCGATCATATAAATCAGCCAGTAGGCTAAAATCGCAAAAATAAAATTTGCCATCGGTCCGGCAGCAATCACAAAAGCGCGCTGCCATACCGGTTTACTGCTGTAATCTTGCGCTTTTTGATCTTCGGAAACTGCTTCGGTTTTGCTGTCCAACATGTTGACATAACCACCCAGCGGAATCATCGAGATAGCGAATTCGGTTCCTTGTTTATCAGTTTTACTCCACAGTACTTTGCCGAAACCGATTGAAAAGCGCAGCACCTTGATACCGCACTTTCTTGCCGCCCAAAAGTGACCATATTCGTGTACGAAGACCAAAACGCAGATAACCAGCAGAAACGCGAAAATATACCACAAGCTTGACATCACACGATTTCCTATAGGTAAAAATAGAACATGGCACAAAAAAACGGTAAGGCCGCAGTCAAACTATCAATACGATCTAAAATACCGCCATGTCCGGGAATCAGTTGGCTACTGTCTTTGATCCCAACATGTCGCTTAAACATACTTTCAGTCAAATCACCCAAAATCGAAATTGAGACAGTGCCGAATGAGACCAGCAGCAACAGTGGTAATGATACACTGCGTAGCACAAACTCATTCGGTGTTATTTGCAGAAACAGTATGCCGACAATCAGTGCCACCACTACACCGCCAATGGCGCCCTGCCATGTTTTCCCCGGTGAAACCCGTGCTGCCAGTTTATGTTTGCCAAACGCTTTGCCACAAAAATAAGCGCCGGTGTCAGCACTCCAAATTAACAGCAACACATAAAACAGCAGCCATAAACCCTCGTAGCTGTTTTGATTATAGTTATACAAACGCAGCGCCAGCAACGCCAACAAGAATGGAGCCAACGTGAAAAAGCCGAAAAACAGTTGTAACAATGCCGGTTTCTGCCAGTATTTCGTTGAGTGCGGATAGCTTGCCACCAACAACAGCGCCACTGCCCACCAAATTAATGCGACCACCAATAGCCAAGCGGTATAACTATTCAGTACAATACCGGCGTTAATGTAATCTCGATAAGCAAAAATGATCACAAATAACCCACATGCAGACAATCCAGTAATCAGCCAGCGCCAAATATCGTTCTGATGTCGGGCAAACTGGCACCATTCCCAAATTCCCAACACCACAATTGCCGCTACAGTTAAGGCAAACGCATAAGGCGAAAATAACAATAACGCTGCGATGACAAAAACCAGTAAAGCTGCCGCAGAAATAATACGCTGTTTAAGCACCTAACATTCCTCTTTAATTATTATAGTGAATTCAATCATTAATCATCAGTCCGCTGCGCCAAAGCGCCGCTCACGCTGCTGAAACGCTGTGATCGCTTGGGCAAATTCCTGCTCATCAAAATCCGGCCATAATACCGGGCTGAAATAGAGCTCGGCATACGCCAACTGCCACAACAAAAAATTACTGATACGCTGCTCACCACTGGTACGAATCAACAAATCTACCGGTGCTTGCTGTTCAGTCACCAACGCTTGTTGAAACAACTCGGCAGTGATCATCTCAGGTTCCAGTTCGCCCTGTTGTACTCGCCGTGCCAATTTTTGGCTGGCTTGCACAATATCCCAATGCCCGCCATAATTCGCCGCAATATTTAATATCAAACCGCTGTTTTTCGCCGTCAATGCTTCAGCTTCAGCAATTTTCTTTTGCAAAGTGCGGTTGAACTGACTGACATCGCCCAAAATTTGTAGCTTAATATTGTTTTTATGTAATTTGCTCACTTCACGGTTCAGCGCCAGCATGAACAGATCCATCAAACCGCTGACTTCACTAGCGGGTCTCGCCCAGTTTTCACTGCTGAATGCATATAATGTCAGCGACTGGATCTGCTGTTTGGCGGCAAAAGTCACCGCTTTACGCACCGCCTGCACCCCGTTTTTATGCCCGACCAAGCGTAACTTACCCTTCTCTTTCGCCCAACGACCGTTGCCGTCCATAATGATGGCGACATGTTTAGGCATCTGCCCAACGGGGGTATTTGCTGCTGAAGTTACACTTACGCTCATCTCTCGCTCATCTTTGTGCATAATCGATTTTCAAATGGTATCCGGCTAACTATATCACAAGCCCGAAACAACTTAAAAAGCTAAAATCAGTTGTTGTGCCGATTGTCGGGCTTTTTGGTCAATTTCAAATACATCATCTATCTGTTTGACGGATAAAGCCGGAAATTGTTCCACCGTTTGCCGATTAATTCGTTCAATATCGCTAAACCGAATCTGCCCTTGCAAAAATGCGGCAACTGCAATTTCATTGGCGGCATTCATCACGGTGGTGGCATACTGTCCGGCAGCAAAGCAATCGATTGCCAACTTTAAGCAAGGATAACGTTGATAATCCGGCTCGATAAAGCTTAATGCTTTAATTTTAAAAAAATCTAACGCTGCAACCCCGGCAAAAGTGCGGTTGGGGTAAGCCATGCTGTGTGCAATCGGGGTGCGCATATCCGGATTACCCATCTGCGCCAATACGCTGCCGTCACAATAGCGCACCATCGAATGGATAATCGATTGCGGGTGAATAATAATTTCCATCTGTTCAGCAGACGCATTGAACAACCAGCGAGCTTCAATATACTCCAAGCCTTTGTTCATCATGGTTGCCGAATCGACTGAAATTTTAGGCCCCATCGACCAATTGGGATGTGCCACTGCCTGCGCCGGCGTAATCCTATCAAATTTGCCAAGTGCGGTCTCACGGAAAGGTCCGCCGGAGCCGGTCAAAATAATACTGTCAATACCACTTTCGCTTAAACGACAATGACCAATGCGCTGTTGTTCGATCTGTGGCAAGGCTTGAAAAATCGCATTGTGCTCACTATCGACCGGTAACAACGTTGCACCGGATTCCGCCACAGCTTGCATAAACAGTTGTCCGCAAGTCACCAGCGATTCTTTATTGGCCAGCAATACTTTTTTTCCGGCTTGAATCGCAGCCAAAGTCGGCGCTAAACCTGCCGCGCCAACAATTGCCGCCATCACCATATCCGCCTCGGGGTGCGCTGCGATCTCGCAAATCGCTTGCTCGCCACTCAACACTTCGGTTTTGACTGCTGTTTGGCTTAATAAAATGTTGAGTGTTTTTGCCGCCTGACTGTCCGCCATTACCGCAAAGTGCGGTTGAAATGCCAAACATTGCTGCGCCATCAATTCGGCATTACGTCCGCCAACCAAGGCAAAAGTGCGGTATTTTTCAGGATTGTGCTGAATCACCGATAAAGTGCTGTTACCGATAGAGCCGGTCGAACCCAGAATTACGACATTTTGTTGCATAGATCACCGTATTAATTTGTTATCCGACAGCGATTGTTGTTCGCAATCGGTTATGCACAGATGAGCGGTTTTACCGCTCAAATTATTGACAACGGTTACTGATTAGACAAAGTAGGGGCGGATTATCGTTCCGCCCATTGACGAAGTGAGATATCAGCATTTAATCCAAAATGGAAAAATTCAACGCACTGTTCGGGCGGATCTATAATCCGCCCCTACATTGTTATCAGTAATATCGTTGATAAAACCAAAAGTGCGGTTATCAAGCCAATGACAACCGCACTTTGATGAAAATTAAGCCTGAAAAAGAATTAGAATTCCATCAACTCTTTTTCTTTCTCTGCCAGCGCTTCATCGACTTTTTTCACCCCGGCATCGGTGATTTTCTGAATCAGATCTTGCGCTTTACGTTCATCATCTTCGCTGATCGCTTTGTCTTTCAGCAACGCTTTGATCTGATCATTGGCATCACGGCGAATATTACGCAGCGCCACTTTGCCTTGCTCTGCCTCGGCTCGCACAATCTTGGTCAAATCACGACGACGCTCTTCGGTCAATGGTGGCAACGGCACACGAATGGTAGTACCGGCGGACGATGGATTCAAGCCTAAATCGGAAGTCAAAATCGCTTTTTCCACCGCTTGGATCAAAGAGCGGTCAAACACACTCACCGCCAGCGTGCGGGCGTCCTCCGCCACTACGTTTGCCAACTGGCGCAACGGTGTTGCCGCACCGTAATATTCCACATGAATACCGTCGAGCAAACTTGGATGGGCACGACCGGTTCTGATTTTGGAAATTTGAGTTTTGAACGCCTCAATACTTTTTTCCATGCGTTGTTCAGTATCTTGTTTAATTTCGTTGATCACGCTGTTTTTCCTTTATTTTTATCAATATTCCGTAAACGGCTATTTTTAACCTATTCTGCCCGATAAATCAAGATTCGTGACAAATTAACGTGCCTTCCGGCTCACCTAAAATCACACGTTTCAACGCACCCGGCTTATTCATATTGAACACCCGAATCGGCATATTGTGATCGCGCGCCAAAGTAAACGCTGCTAAATCCATCACTTGCAACTCTTTTTCCAACACATCTTGATAGCTTAACGTGCGGTACAAATTGGCATCCGGATTCTTGGCCGGATCACAATCATAGACACCATCCACTTTAGTCGCTTTCAAGACCACATCAGCTTCAATTTCAATTCCACGCAAACAGGCAGCAGAATCGGTGGTAAAAAACGGATTGCCAGTACCAGCGGAAAAAATCACCACCTGGCCTTGATTCAACAAACGAATCGCTTGCGCCCAGCTGTAACTATCACAAACCCCGTTTAACGGAAACGCGGACATCAGCTTGGCATTCACTTCCGCACGGTGTAACGAATCCCGCATTGCCAACCCGTTCATCACGGTTGCCAACATGCCCATGTGATCGCCCACCACGCGATTCATACCGGCTTTCGCCAATTTTGCACCACGGAACAGATTACCACCACCAATTACAATCGCAACTTGCACCCCAAGCTCAACCAGCTCTTTAATTTCCACCGCCATCCGATCCAACACTGATGGGTCAATGCCAAAGCCTTCTTCGCCCTGCAAAGCTTCGCCACTTAATTTTAATAAAATACGTTTATAGGTCGGTTTAATACTCATTTTATTCTCCTCGCCATGATAAAAACATTGATGAAATAGTCTGCTATTTGATCACGGTTTTCAACCAACCGACTATATGAAGTGTAAACGGTAAACAGTAAAAAGGCGAGTTGCCTCGCCTTATGTCAATCTTATACTTTTTGCATTGCTGCCACTTCGGCGGCAAAATCGGTTTCGACTTTCTCGATCCCTTCACCCACTTCAAAGCGGATAAAGCCGGTCACATCGGCACCTTTCTCTTTCAGCAAATCGCCAACGGATTTTGATGGATCCATTACGAACGGTTGACCGGTCAAAGAGACTTCGCCGGTGAATTTCTTCATGCGACCTTCAACCATTTTCTCGGCGATTTCACGTGGTTTTCCGGATTCCATCGCAATAGCGACTTGAATATCACGCTCTTTCGCCACCACTTCGGCAGACACGTCTTCCGGTTTTACGAATTCCGGACGGCTTGCCGCAACGTGCATTGCGATATGTTTGACCAGCTCATCATCAGCATTGGTAGCTGCAACCAACACCCCGATTTTCGCACCGTGCAAGTAAGCACCAACCACATCACCAGAAATCGCTGCGACACGACGGATATTCATATTTTCGCCGATTTTCGCCACTAATGCGGCACGCTCTTCTTCAAACTGTGCTTTCAACACTTCAACATCGGTCACTTTGCCTGCTAGTGCAGCATCTGCAACTTTGTTGGCCAACGCTAAGAAACCGGCATCTTTAGCCACAAAGTCAGTTTCACAGTTCATTTCCAGCAACACACCATAGCCGCCGTCAACACGGGCTAAAATCACGCCTTCTGCTGCTACACGACCTGCTTTTTTCGCTGCTTTTGCTTGTCCTGACTTACGCATATTGTCGATTGCCAATTCAATATCGCCATTCGCTTCAACCAATGCTTTTTTACATTCCATCATGCCTGCGCCGGTACGGTCACGCAGTTCTTTTACCAATGCTGCTGTAATTTCAGCCATTTTAATATCCTCTTATCAGTGCTACCCATTAGTCGGGAATAACCGCACTTTTAATAAAAAAGCAGGGAACCTCAAAGCCCCCTGCTAACCAATTAATCATTGTGTGGTCAATAAGGGCAAATTGCCATTACTACTCACTACGATAACATTACTCTGCTGCGGCTTCTGCTGCTTCAGCGTCGACAAAGCTTTCTTCTGTTACAGTAGGGTTAGCGTGCGCACGACCTTCGTTTACTGCGGCAGCAACTGCTGTCAGATATAACTGAATAGCACGAGCGGCATCATCGTTACCCGGAATGATGTAATCTACGCCATCCGGATTGGTGTTGGTGTCGACAACTGCGAATACCGGAATACCCAAGTTGTTGGCTTCTTTAATCGCGATGTGTTCGTGATCGGCAGCGATAACAAAAATCGCATCCGGTAAACCGGACATATTTTTGATTCCACCCAAACTCAATTCGAGTTTTTCCATCTCACGGGCACGCATTAACGCTTCTTTTTTGGTTAATTTTTCAAAAGTACCGTCTTGAGACTGTGCTTCCAAATCTTTCAAACGTTTGATTGATTGACGAACGGTTTTCCAGTTAGTCAACATACCACCTAACCAACGGTGATTAACAAAGTATTGGTTACAGCTTAATGCCGCGTCTTTAACTGCTTCAGTTGCCGCACGTTTGGTACCGACAAACAACACTTTACCGTTATTGCCTGCAATGCGGGTCAATTCTGTCAATGCTTGGTTAAACATCGGAACGGTTTTTTCTAAGTTGATGATATGAACGCCGTTACGTGGTCCGAAAATGTAAGATTTCATTTTTGGATTCCAGTAGCGAGTTTGGTGACCGAAATGTACGCCTGCTTGCAGCATATCGCGCATTGAAACTTGTGCCATGATAATTCCTTATATAATTGGGGTTTAGCCTCCACATATCCTGTCGCATCGACCGTTTGGCACCCCGACTGACAGTGTGTGATATGTGTGTGAAGTCTTAATTAATCAATAATGTTGTTCCGAGAGTTCGGAATAACGGCGCATTTTATACCATAACCAGCCAGAAATTACCAGTAAATTTATAGCTGCTTAGCCAATAAAAGAATCCCCACAACAACGGTGGGGATCTTATCATTTGAGGTTATTAAGCGCTAATTCTGCTGCTGTAAAAAATCCTGATTAATCTCAATTTTTGCCTGATTACGCAGCGATTGAAGCAAATTATTATAGGTTTGCAACTGTTTGGCCTGCAAATAACTCGCAGCTAAAGCCTGCTGTTCCTGGCTGTCGGCAACACCATCACTGACCTTGATCAACTCCGCCAGATAGATCTCACCGTTGTCATCTTGTACCGCCTTATAGACACTTTTGCCTTCGGTCGCTGTCATCGAAAACACGCCTTCACGCAATCCGGAATCCTGCATTCTGGCATACACAAATTGTTGTGTATTTTCTGCCAAACTGATGCCTTGTGGTAAAGCAACAGTTTGTGGGCTCCCCCCTTGGTTTAAGCTATCTGCCGCTTTTTTGGCTTCGCTCAGCAATAATGCCTCTGCTTTTTGCCGTTTTAATAGCGCTACAATATCGGCTTTGGCTTCTTCAAACGTTTTATTGCCGGCAGCTTTGTGATCAAGCACGCGCACAATCAGAGAGTGCTGCTCGCCAACATTGATCGCTTCGGAATTCATGCCACCTTGCAGCAAATCCGTATCAAAGATGTTATACACCACATTGGAAAAGTTAAGTGCGGTCGGCACATCTTGGCGTGAGAAATAATCGGTCTGCACTGCCTTTTTGCCGATAACTTGCTCCACATCTGCAAGAGAAGCTTGATTTTCAAAGGCTTTTTCTGCTGCTTCTTTTTCTAAACGGAAAAATCCGCTTGAAGTTTGTTCATTACGAATAATATCAGCAATCCGGCTTTTCACCTGATCCAGCGGTTGCACTTCGCCTTGGCGACGTTCAAGCACCTTAATCAAATGATAAGCTCCGTCAACTTTAACCGGCTGGCTGACAGCCCCAACATCAGTAGCATACGCCGTTTGTTCAAACGCCGCAGGAAAAGCGCCATCAGTTGACCAACTTAAATCACCACCGTTGACTGCTGATAATTTATCTTGTGAATGTGCTTGCGCCAATGCCGCAAAATCGGCACCGTTTTGCAACTGTTGATACAAATCTTGCGCCAGCGCTTGATCCGCCACTTGAATATGCGCTAAATGCTGGCTGGTTTTGCCACTAAATTGGGCTTTGTTGTCTTGATAATACTGTGCAATTTCAACGTCGCCTACCTTAATATTTTTTTCCACATCGGGTTTGGCAATATCAATATATTCAACTTTAACCAGTTCCGGCACCATAAACGCCGATTTATGTTCGTTATAATATTGTTCGGCTTCCTGATCGCTAATGACTTGTTTGGCGACTTGGTCTGCAAGTGGGAAAGCCGTCAACCGCACTTCACGGGTTTGGAAAATTTGTTTGATCAACTGCTGCAACTGCGGTTCGCTGAGAGCTTCGGTACCTAATAACCCGTATTGCATTTGCTGCATCGCCACGGATGCGCGCAGGGTTTGTGCGTAGTAATCGGAACTGATACCGTTTAAACGTAAAAAGCTTTGGTATTGTTCATTATCAAACTTGCCATCTTTTTGAAAATTTGGGTTACTGACAATCGCACGTTTAATCTGCTCATCACTCACTGCTAACCCCAATGATTGTAGATATTGTCCGATCAGCGACTCATCCACTAAACCATTTAACACGTCCTGTCTGAAACGGGTTTGAAACTCGGGCGAATCCATCAGCAGCGAAAATTCTGATCCCATTTCATCGCTGAAAGTGCGGGTTTGCTGCTGCAAAGCAGATTGAAAGGTGTGCTGACTAATCTCTTCTCCATTGACTTTTGCCGCCGAAGTGTCATGCGAACCGACCAAATAAGTGCCGACGCCGCCTAAAACAAAGGAGATGGAAATCAATACAAATACCACTTTCCACATCACACCGCCAACGCCGCTGTTCAGTTTTTCCAACATAATTATTTTTCCTATTCCTAAAAACTCAATTGCTGAATACCGATTATCAAGATTAAATCCTGAAAATGTTGCCGAATTATATGTGAAACATGGCTGTTATGCACGAATAATCCGGCGCTGCAAAATACAAAAAAGCCAAATTTACCACTAAGATAAATTCGGCTTTTATCGATTGGTTAATTCACAATCGGTGAAGGCTGCGGTTTAGTTCCACGTTTTTTAGCGGCGACCTTATTTGCCACCACCACTTTATCACCGACAGCCGTCGGAGTCAGCATCTGCACCCCATCCGGTGGATTTTGCAATGCCAATGCCAACACCTCATCAATGGTTTCAACCGCACGAATGTCCAGTTGTGCTTTCACATTATCCGGAATCTCCTCCAGATCTTTAACATTCTCTTTAGGAATCAGCACCAGTTTGATGCCACCACGGTGCGCTGCCAACAATTTCTCTTTCAAACCACCAATCGGCAACACTTTGCCGCGCAACGTGATTTCACCGGTCATCGCCACATCGGCACGCACCGGATTACCGGTCAAACTGGAGACAAGTGCGGTACACATTGCAATCCCGGCACTCGGACCGTCTTTTGGCGTTGCCCCTTCCGGCACATGAATATGAATATCCCGTTTTTCATAAAAATCCGGATTAATGCCCAAACGTTCAGAACGGGCACGCACCACCGTCATCGCCGCTTGGATCGACTCTTTCATCACATCGCCCAAAGAACCGGTATAACTGAGCTTGCCTTTACCCAATACTGAAGCCGCTTCAATGGTCAGTAAGTCACCACCAACTTCAGTCCAAGCCAGACCGGTCACTTCGCCGACACGATTTTCGGTATCGGCACGTCCGTATTCAAAGCGTTTAACCCCTAAATAATCTTGTAGATTGGTTTCGTTGACCACTAGGGATTTCAGGCTTTTATCTAACAATAGATTTTTAACCGCACTACGACAGATTTTCGAGATATCACGCTCAAGCGAACGCACCCCGGCTTCACGGGTATAAAACCGGATAATCCCCAGAATCGCACTGTCTTCAATCGTCAACTCCCCCTTTTTCAAGCCGTTGCGCGTCATCTGCTTCGCCAATAAATGGCGTTTGGCGATGTTGAGTTTTTCATCTTCGGTGTAGCCTGACAAACGAATCACTTCCATCCGGTCCAATAATGGTGATGGAATATTCATCGAGTTTGAGGTTGCCACAAACATCACATCGGATAGGTCATAATCGACTTCCAGATAGTGATCATTGAAACTGGTATTTTGTTCCGGATCCAACACTTCCAATAATGCCGACGCCGGATCACCACGCATATCAGCCGCCATTTTGTCGATCTCATCCAATAAGAACAACGGATTTTTGACTCCGACCTTGCACATTTTTTGGATCAATTTGCCCGGCAATGAACCAATATAGGTTTTGCGATGCCCGCGAATTTCTGCCTCGTCACGCACGCCACCCAGCGCCATTCGCACATATTTGCGTCCGGTTGCGTTGGCAATTGACTGCCCTAATGAGGTTTTACCCACACCTGGCGGTCCGACTAAGCACAGAATCGGACCTTTCACTTGATTCAAACGGCTTTGCACCGCTAAATATTCTAAGATCCGCTCTTTAACCCGCTCCAAACCGTAATGATCGGCATCCAATACTTTTTGTGCATTGGCAATGTCTTTTTTCACTTTGCTACGCTTGTGCCAAGGTACTTGCACCAGCCACTCAATATAGCTGCGAACTACTGTCGCTTCTGCCGACATTGGCGACATCATGCGTAATTTTTGCAGCTCCGCTTCAGCTTTTTCGCGCACTTCAATCGGCATCCGTGCCTCTTCAATTTTTTGGCGCAGCGCTTCCACTTCATCATTATGGTTATCCTGTTCACCCAACTCTTTCTGAATCGCTTTAATTTGCTCATTCAAATAGTAGTCACGCTGGCTTTTTTCCATCTGTTTTTTAACCCGACTACGAATTCTTTTCTCGACTTGTAAGATATCCAGTTCGGATTGCATGCTACCGATCAAAAATTCAAAGCGTTCGATCACATGGGACTTTTCCAACAGTTTTTGCTTGTTTTCCAAGGCGATCGGCATATGCGCCGACATCGTGTCGCTCAAACGCTCCGCATCATGAATCCCGCGCAAGGCACTCACCACTTCCGGCTGCACTTTTTTATTCAGCTGAACATAAGAATCAAACTCTTCCAAGCTGCTGTTTTTAATAATTTCCAGCTCTTGTTCGTCGCCACGAATACTGTCGATGGTTTCAATGGTGGCAGACAGATATTCTTCATCATTCAGCGCAATAATTTTTGCCCGCTTTTGTCCTTCCACCAGCACTTTAACCGTGCCATCAGGCAATTTCAGCAGTTGAATAATATTTGCCAACGTACCGACGCTATAAATATCATCACTGCTCGGATCCTCTTGTTCTGCTTGTTTTTGTGCGACCAATAACAGCTGTTTACCGCTTTCCATCGCTTTGTCTAAGCTCAGAATAGATTTTTCCCGTCCCACAAATAAAGGCATAACCATAAACGGAAATACCACCACATCACGCAACGGTAATACCGGAATATGTGTTTGTATGGTTTGTTGTTTGCTCATTATTTCATCTCTCTTGCTTCTGCTTATATTGGGATTAATGGATTGTATATTGGGTTATTGATAGAAAATCTCAAGCGTTATTTCGCCTATCACGCAATATTTCTTGCTCAAATCGTGAGTAAAAGTGCGGTACTAGGGTCTGTTGAGGTTTGTTTATATTTAGGGTCTGTTGATCTTTGTTTATATTTTCAAATGGGCGGATACAATCCGCCCCTGCTTTTACAATATCAATCGGATATTTTAATCCTTATCTGTAAACCGCACTTTATGTCGTTATTGGCTTAAACTCAACCTGCCTGATCCAATTTATAGACTAATTTTGGCGGTTGATGATCGTCGATCACGGAAAGATCAATCAGCACTTTCTGCAAATTATCCAGTGACGGCAAATCATACATGGTATCCAACAGCACCGCTTCCAAAATCGAACGCAAACCCCTCGCGCCGGTTTTGCGTGCCAACGCTTTTTTCGCCATCGCCACCAAAGCCTCTTGGCTAAATTCCAGTTCGACATCTTCCAAGCTGAATAAGGTTTGATACTGTTTAGTCAGCGCATTTTTTGGCTCGGTCAAAATTTTGACCAACGCTTCTTCGTCCAATTCGGACAATGCCGCAACCACCGGTAGGCGCCCGATAAATTCCGGGATCAAACCAAATTTGATCAAATCTTCCGGCTCGACCTGCTTCAACAATTCGCTGATGCTGGCTTTGTCTTTCTCGCCTTTGACTTCGGCACCGAAGCCGATTCCGCTACGCACATTGTTACGTTGATCGACCACTTTATCCAAACCGGCAAACGCACCGCCACAGATAAACAAAATTTTCGAGGTATCCACGCGCAAAAACTCCTGCTGCGGATGTTTGCGCCCGCCTTGCGGCGGCACCGATGCGGTGGTTCCTTCAATCAATTTTAACAGCGCTTGCTGCACCCCTTCACCTGACACATCACGAGTGATCGACGGATTTTCTGACTTACGGGTGATTTTGTCGATTTCATCAATATACACAATGCCGCGCTCAGCTTTTTCCACATTGTAGTCGCAGCGTTGCAACAATTTCTGAATAATGTTTTCCACATCTTCGCCAACATAGCCCGCTTCGGTTAACGTGGTTGCATCCGCCATCGCAAACGGCACATTCAGCATTCGTGCCAAGGTTTCCGCCAGTAAGGTTTTGCCACTGCCGGTTGGGCCGATTAACAAAATATTGCTTTTGCCCAACTCCACATCATTGTTCAGAGCGCTACGCAAGCGTTTATAGTGGTTATATACAGCCACCGCCAACACTTTTTTGGCATGATCTTGCCCAATAACGTAATCGTCCAGGTGCTTACGAATTTCATGTGGGGTCGGCAACTTTTCTTGCAGTGGCGCAACCGCACTTTCATTGTCACCGTTTTCTTGCTCGTCTTTTTCCAGCAAATGGTAACAATCTTCAATACATTCATTGCAGATATAGCCGGAAGCACCAGCAATTAATTTTTCAACCTCGTGCTGCTCTTTTCCACAAAAAGAGCAGCGATATTCTTTCTCTTCTGACATGCTGTTTTATCCAAATATTGTGATAGCGATTAAATTCTTTGCGTCAACACTTCATCGACCAAACCGTATGCCTGCGCTTCAGTGGCAGACATAAAATTATCGCGCTCGGTATCCCTTTCAATTTTATCCAACGGTTGCCCGGTGTGAAACGCCAAACGGTTGTTTAAGGTATCCCTGATTTTCAAAATTTCTTGCGCATGAATTTGAATATCTGATGCCTGTCCACGATAGCCACCCAACGGCTGATGAATCATCACTCGCGAGTGTGGCAACGCAAAACGTTTACCTGCAGCACCACCAGCCAATAAAAAAGCCCCCATCGAACAGGCTTGCCCGATACACAACGTCCGCACGTCCGGCTTGATAAACTGCATAGTATCATAAATTGCCAAGCCGGCGGTGACCACACCACCCGGTGAGTTGATATACAGGTTGATGTCTTTTTCCGGATCGACTGATTCTAAATACAGCAATTGTGCAACAATTAAATTTGCCATGTTATCTTCCACTTGACCGCTCAGGAAGATGATCCGCTCTTTCAATAAACGCGAATAAATATCGTAGGCTCTTTCGCCGCGTGATGTTTGATCCACCACCATTGGAACTAAACTCATTTTTTCCTCTACTTAAAAATTGACACAGAATTCTGCCATTTTACCCAAAAACGGGCTAAAAAACAGGTCAATCCCATTTTTAACCGGTTTAAAAACAAAAAGTGCGGTCATAAACCGCACTTTAGTCATCAGAACAAAAGCTTACCGATTAAGCTTGTTGAGCATTCATGATCTCATCGAAAGAAGCTGCTTTCTCAGTGACTTGTGCTTTTGCCAACACCGCATCAACGGCTTGCTCTTCCAACACTACATTGCGTAAGTTATTCATTAACTCTTTGTTATTGCTGTAGTATTCAACTACTTCACTCGGCTGTTCATAAGCGGCTGCGATATCTTCAATCATCGCCTTAACGCGCGCTTCATCCACTTTCAATTCGTTAGTTGTAATCACTTCGGCAAATAACAATCCGACTTGAACACGACGACGGGCTTGCTCTTCAAAAATATCGCGCGGCAGTTGGAAATCTTTTGGTGCTTGACCGCCGAAACGCTGCATTGCTTGTTGCTGCAACACTTCAATTTCTTGATCAACCGCAGCCGCCGGCACATCAATACTGTTATTCGCCAACAAACCGTCGATCACTTGGTTTTTAATGCGGCTGGTTAACGCATTTTTCAACTCGCGTTGCATATTTTTGCTAATTTCGGCACGTAAATCGGCGACAGTTTTGTTTTTAGGACCGAATTTTTGTACGAATTCTTCAGTCACTTCCGGCAATTCCATCTCTTCGACTTTTTTCAGGCTAATGGCGAATTTCGCCGCTTTGCCTTTCAAGTTTTCCGCGTGGTAATCTTCCGGGAAAGTCACTTCGATGCTGAAGTCGTCGCCGGCTTTGTGTCCGACGATACCGTCTTCAAAGCCTGGAATCATACGACCTTGCCCCATCAACAGAACGAAATCAGCAGATTTGCCGCCTTCAAATGCTTCACCGTCGATAGAACCGTCGAAATCAATAGTCACACGATCATCGGCTTTTGCCGCTGCATCACTGGTTTTCCAAGTGGCTTGTTGTTTACGCAACACATCGATCATTTTATCAATGTCGCTTTCACTGATCTCAACCACTGGTTTTTCAACTTGAATATTTTCCAAACCTTGCAATTGCACGTCCGGATAAACATCGAATGTCGCAGTGAAAACAAAATCACCACCGACATTATATTCTTGCGGTGCAAACGTCGGACGACCGGCAAAATTGATTTTATCCTGCATTACCGCATCAAAGAAACTTCTTTGCATCGCATCGCTTAACACATCTTGACGCACTGACGCCCCAAAACGTTTTTCAATGATTGCCGGGGGAATTTTGCCTTTACGAAAACCGTCGATACGGGCAGTTTTTGCTACATTTTTTAATTCTTGGCGAACATTTTGTTCGATGGTTTCAGCCGGAACTGTAATAGTGATGCGGCGCTCAAGACCTTGGGTAGTTTCTACGGAAAATTGCATTTTTTACCTCAAAAAAATCGGATATTCTCGGCGCCACTCATCTCAATTGTATGAACAACCAACACCGAACTTAAAAAAATAGACACGAGATTATACCCAGTCAAATACAATCAGTCGAGTTATAACCGCTGAAATTGGGATAATTGGCGATTTTTTAAACCGCACTTTGCTTTATTCGGCATAAAAAACAGAATCGAATAACCGCAGCAACGAAAAACCCGATTCACTAAGAATCGGGTCAGGTCAGATTGCGTTAAGCAAAAAATAGATTACAACCCTTTCGGAATGCGAATTTTTTGCCCTGGGAAAATTTTATCCGCATCTTTGATCACTTCTTTATTGACTTCAACGATCTTGGTGTATTTTGCGCCGTTGCCGTAGGCTTTTTCGGCAATTTTCCATAAGGTATCGCCTTTTTCAATCACATAAAACTCATCGTCAGAGGCTAATGCTTCGCCGCTGGCAATGGTGACGCCTTCGGCTTCCACTTTGGTGATCCCGGCAATATTGCCCGCCATCAGAATGGCTTTTTCTAAGGCTGACGCATCTTTTGCTGTGCCTTCAATTTTTGCCACGCCGTTTTCAACCGTTACTGCCACGTTTTCCACGCCGGGGTTGTCTTCACTGATGTGTTGTGTTACCGCACTTGAGGCTTCTTCTTCTTTGCCGAAGATTTTCTTACCGATGTTGCCGACAAAATCAAATAATCCCATAACTTTTCCTTAATGATTAATGTATTAATATTAACGACTTGCCTGATAAAATCTTGACAAAAGCCGAACCGAACACAGTGTATTATCCGATCAGTTTCGACCGAAAGTAAAGCGAATTAAACCGAAAACGGGTATTGAATCGGCGGATGTGATTGGTAGCCCACCACCTTAAAATCGTCCATCGTGACCCAAGTCTCCAAATCCTGTAATGTTTTGATCTGGGGATTGATCTCTAATCTCGGCAACGGCAGCGGCTCGCGCAGTAACTGCACCGTTTGCATCAGCTCCAGCTGATCTTCATAAATATGCGCATTGACAATCTTATGGTACGCCTGCCCGGCTTTATGCCCGGTGATCTGCGCCATCAACGCTAAAAAAGTATAAACCTGAATTTGGTTGAAATTTAAGCCGAGCGGCACGTCACAAGAACGCTGATAACTGGTGAGATACAGCGTATCACCCAGCAATGAAAAAGTGTGGGTGTGCATACAAGGGCGCAGACAGCCCAGTTCAATCTCTCCCGGATTATAAAATGTGATGATTTCACCGCGATCATCAATACCGTTCGACAAATTATCCACCACTTTTCGCAGTTGATCTAAATGTGAACCGTCCGGCTTTCGCCAGCTTCTGCCCTGCACGCCGTAAACCCGCCCCATATCGTCGTTGCCTTTGCGGTGCGGGCTGTTGAGCCAGACTTGATTGTCATTGGCGTTGGCATCCCACGTTTTAGTGCCGAGTTTGCGGAAATCGGCAGCATTGTCATAACCACGGATATAACCTAAAAATTCGGCAATTGCGGCTTTCCAATAGCTTTTGCGGGTGGTAATCAATGGAAATTGGTTGTTGGCAACATCGTAACTCAAATCGGCATTAATCACTGTTAAGCAGCGTTTACCGGTACGTTCGTTGCCGATCCACACGCCATGATCCACGATCCGCCGGCATAAATCCAAATATTGACGCATATCTTTCTCCTCCAAAACCGCACTTTTAGGCGTGCACTACTTTACTGACCGCCGATAGGCCCAAACGACAATCAGTGCGCCGATCAACATCATCGGGGTCGATAAAATTTGCCCCATTGAAATTTGCTGTCCAAAAAACAATCCGAGATGTTCGTCCGGCTCACGGAAAAATTCGACGATAAAACGGAATAAACCATAGAAAAATAGAAATAGCCCTGCTACTGAGCCCGTCGGACGCGGTTTTTGGATAAACCAATTCAGGATCAAGAACAGCACCACGCCCTCTAACAAGGCTTCGTACAGCTGCGATGGATGGCGCGGCAAGTAACCGCCAGACGGAAACAAAACTGCCCAAGAGACATCGGTCACCCGTCCCCATAGTTCGTCATTGATAAAATTACCGATACGCCCCATGCCCAAGCCGAACGGAATCAACGGCGCCACAAAATCAGCCGTTTGCCAGAACGGACGTTTTTGTAAACGGGCGGTAATAATCATTGCAACAATCACCCCGATTAAACCACCGTGGAAAGACATCCCGCCTTCCCACACCCGAAACAGATAGAGCGGGTCCTGTAAAAACAAGTCGAAATGGTAGAACAGCACATAGCCGATTCGCCCACCTAAAAATACCCCTAAAAACCCATTAAATAACAACGAATCGACCTGATCGACCGTCCAACCACTGTTGTGCTGCTTGGCGCGTCGCACAGCCAGCCAACGGGCAAAAACAAAGCCAATTAAATACATCAGGCCGTACCAGCGCAAGCCGATTGGACCGAGTTCAAAAATAACCGGATCAAAATCCGGGAAGCGAAGATACGAATTCATACTGTTCCTTGCCGATAAACACTTAACTGAATAACATTTTGAGTGCCACCAACGACAACCAGATCGCAAACGCTTTTTTCAACGTCGGCACCGGTAATTTGGTCGTCATATCTGCCCCAAGTTTTGAGGTGAAAAAAGAGACGGCAGTAATCAATAATACCGCCGGCAAATAAACATAGCCGATCGAATAAGACGGCAGATGCGGCAGGTTCCAACCACTGACAATAAAGCTGATCATACCGGACAAGCCAAGCAACATGCCGCAAAATGAAGAAGTGCCGATCGCCCGCTTGATTTCAATTCCACGTGAATTCAAAAACGGCACAATGAATGCGCCTCCGGCAATACCGGCAAAGCTGGATACAATACCGATCAACGTTCCACCAACCACACCGCTCTTGACCGTTAAGGGGCGATTGCCCGTTTCCCGTTTGATTGATAGCACCATTTTGGTTGCCAAATACAACACCATCACCGCAAACAGTTTACTGGTGACCGCTTTCGGCAATTGGCTGATAAACAAGCCTGAAATAAACACCGCGATCATTAGCGACGGAACCAAGTATTTTGCCGCCTGCCAATCCACGTTGCCCAATTTATGATGACGCTGTGCGGAAGAAAAAGCCGTGATCACAATGGTCGCAAAAGAACTGCCCAGCGCCACCGTCATCGACATTGCATCCGGTACGCCGATTTTCGGCAACAAATAGACCAACACCGGTACAATTACCAAACCACCGCCAATACCAAACAGTCCGGCAAGAAAGCCGGCTAAAGCGCCGGTCAGCAGACAACCGATTACAAATACTGTCATTTGCGTTGTTCTCCTTTCTGCCGAGCACTTCTTTCCTGATTGAACTTGCGTTGTTTCCGTTGATAACGTGATTCTTTTTTGCCTACATTCGTCGAGCGCTCATTGTCGCTAGGTAATGTAGCCGTGTCCTTAGTATTATTGGTATTCGTACTTGCAAGCGATTTATATTGACTGGTGTGCTGATGCGATTTGACCGCACTTGCTCTGTCCGGTGCTGCCATTATCACGCTGGAAAACTCTTTCATCACTTTACGATAGACTTCTCGTTTAAACGAGATAACCTGCCGCACCGGATACCAGTAGCTGACCCAGCGCCAACCGTCAAATTCCGGCGTTTTAGTCGCCTGCATATTAATACTGTCTTCACCGCTAACCAGGGCCAATAAAAACCAGCGCTGCTTTTGTCCAATACACACAGGATTACCGTCATTGCGCACCAAGCGTTTCGGCAATTTATAGCGCAGCCAGCCTTTGGATACCGCCAGAATTTTTACGTCCTGACGACTCAAGCCAACCTCCTCATACAACTCGCGATACATCGCCTGCTCGGGCGTTTCGCCGTTGTTGATGCCGCCCTGAGGAAACTGCCACGAATTTTGTCCGCAACGCTTCGCCCACAACACCTGTCCTTGTCGGTTACTGATAATAATCCCGACATTTGGCCGATAGCCATCGAAATCGATCACCGTCGATCCCCTTAAATCGTCTAAATTTTTTAAATGGTGTTGATTGTTTCATAATATCGAAAACGATACAACAATAACCGCGTAAAGAGTGAGATGGATTTTATGTGACAGTCTTCAACTTCTATTTCAGATTGTAAATATTAACAATGACAAGACAATTCCCAGCGCCTCTGTGGATAACTCTGTGTGTAATCGTAGGAAGTATTGTTGTCTAAAAACAACTGGGAGCTGCTGCTGCCTTTTGCCATAAGGATTCTGCTTTAGGTTGTCGATTGATTAAACAAACGCTTAATTGATCGACTTGCCGCCTATTTTTACCCTGCCAAGTGGCCGACAATTAAAAAGAAATGTTTATTTCTGATCCGAGTCTTGCACAAATATACTGCAATTAAAACAAAAAAATAACATTTCTCATCATCCTTGAGTTATTCAGATTTTCTGTGGATAACACTGTGGCTGATTTCGGTATTATCATTAATAAATCAAAACACAGATTAACTTATTTTAAATTTATCATTATAAATCAATAAATTAATACAAATAAAATGTTATCCCCACCGTATTTAAAAAGCAGAATTCCGTGCTGATTATTTCTTGAACAATAAAATTTGTATCTTTCACGCCTTACCGTTACAATACCGTACGTTATTTTCCAACTATTCAGCCTATTTCAAACGGATATAAGATGACTACGCCACAATCAGAGTCGCAATTGCTGCACCGTGCCCACCAATTGGCTGGACTACGACTGGCTGAAGTGGCCACGGAATACAATATCCAAATGCCAACCGATTTAAAACGTCATAAAGGCTGGGTTGGTATGCTATTGGAAACCGCACTTGGCGCAGAAGCCGGCAGCAAAGCACAGCAAGATTTTGCCGCACTTGGGATTGAGTTAAAAACGATTCCCGTCAATCAGCACGGATATCCGTTGGAAACTACGTTTGTCAGCTTGGCACCGCTCAGCCAAAACAGCGGTGTCGTTTGGCAAAACAGCCATGTACGTTACAAACTGCAAAAAGTGCTGTGGATTCCGGTGGAAGGTGAACGCCAAATTGCACTGGCTGATCGTCGGATTGGCTCGCCCATTTTGTGGCAACCCAGTGCCGAACAAGAAGCTCGCCTCGCGCAAGACTGGGAGGAGTTGATGGATTTAATTGTTTTGGGTGGATTACACAAAATCAATGCCCGTATCGGTGAAGTGCTACAATTGCGTCCAAAAGGCGCAAATAGCAAAGCGTTGACCATGGGATATGACCACAATGGGCAAGCAATTAAAACATTACCACTCGGATTTTACTTAAGAAAGAGCTTTACTGCAGAAATTTTACAAAAGTTTTGTTCTACCTCAACTTTATAATACGAACTTTAGTGTATCTTAGCTGTCAAACTGTAGGGTCTGTTTCTCTTTCATAACTTGTTTATATTACCAAATTGTCACGCTGAATCATCATAGTAAATGAAAGACAAACAGCTCCTCCTATTGTTCCGCAACAATAAATAATAATTAACCAAAGGAAACCATTCATGGCAAAAATATTACTTGTCGATGACGATGTTGAACTTACTGAACTGTTGGCTGAAGTATTAAACATAGAGGGATTTGACGTTGAATTGGCCTATAACGGTGAAGAGGCATTGAAATTACTGAATTTCAGCCACGATATCGTCCTGCTAGATGTGATGATGCCGGTATTAAACGGAATAGAAACCCTAAAACAAATCAGAAAAAGTTTCTCTACGCCAGTATTAATGTTAACTGCACGTGGGGATGATATTGATCGCGTATTGGGATTGGAATTAGGTGCTGATGACTATTTATCAAAACCGTTTAATGATCGTGAACTTGTTGCACGAATCAAAGCTATCTTACGTCGAACGCAAAACCAATCTACCGCACTTAGCTCCAGCAGCAACATTGAGAAAGACGACAACAAACATCTCGAATTTGGCGGCATTACCCTTTATCCGGGCAGACAACAGGCGCTATATTTAGAACGTGATTTAGATTTAACCGGTACTGAATTTGCACTACTGCAAATATTAATTAAGCATCCGGGACAAATTCTGTCACGGGAATTACTCAGCTTAGAGATTCTGGGCAAGCGCCTGACACCGTTTGACCGTGCAATCGATATGCATATTTCTAACTTGCGTAAAAAACTGCCAGAACGTGCCGACAATCTACCATGGTTCAAGACACTACGCGGACGAGGCTACTTACTGGTCACTGAAAAATAAGCGAGCAATGATCAAAATAGCGTGCCAAACAACACGCTATTCTTTTTTCAACGCACCCAATATGAAACGATGTCATGAAAACTCTGCGTAAGTTTTTGCGTTTGCTTAATTCAATCAATGTGCAAATCTTTTTTCTTTTTTGGTTGATTTGGTTAGCTTTTTTTGTTCTGATGGGATTTGCATTCTTTATCCCAACCATGGACGCACGCAATTACACCGAACTCTCTACTGATGAGGTTAATCTCTATCAGTTTGAAGTGATCAAACTGACAAAAAACAATATTCTGTATGATTTGCAGTACCAAAAAAGCCCCCACAGCAGCTTACCTAGCGACAGGACCAGCCATATTTCAGCCCCAAGAAAGCCGGTATTACTGGATCCCAATGATTTTAATAAGATCATCGGTAATCTGGATTACAATGAAAGCAGTCAGTTATATCAGTTTGCCAATCGCTCAAATAATCCACTGTTGCCACAAAAACGTCGGTTTTATAATCAAGATATTGTCGGTCCGTTTATCTCGCCCTATCCTCTTTCAGAAGATCGCGAGCCTTATTTGTTGTACTTTATTGATACCGTCGATCCACAACGGGAATTTATCAATTTTTTCTTTGATCACCCACTAATCATGCTGTTCTTATTAATGGCGACCAGCACACCACTGCTGCTTGGGCTCATTTTCAGTTTGACCCAGCCTATCAAAGAATTACGCAGCACCGCCAATGCTATCTCCACCGGAAATCTCAGCATTAACCCGATTTTAGAACAGCGTGGATCAATGGAATTGCGCGAAGTTGGCAAGAGTTTTAACCACATGGTGATGTCCTTAGAAAGTATGATCAGCTCACAACAACGACTATTATTAGATGTGTCGCATGAATTGCGCACTCCACTGACACGCCTGCAACTCGCCGCCGCTTTACTGCGCCGTCGCCAAGGAGAAAACAGTGAACTGCAACGGATTGAAACTGAAACCGAGCGTATGGAAAAAATGCTGAATCAGTTATTAACGCTCTCACGCCAACAAACCGCACTTCACCTAAATCGAGAGGTTTTTCCACTGCCAAATATCTGGGAAGAAGTGGTCGAAGACGCCAAATTTGAAAGCCGTGAACGCCACTTTGAATTCAGCTTTTCACAGAACATCAAAAATCCTGAGAAATACTTTATCAATGGTAACGAGGATGTACTCGCCAGTGCATTGGAAAATATTATCCGCAACGCTTTCAAATACGCCCACAGCCGTGTGCTCCTGAACTGTAATATTGTTGATAATAAACAACTTCAGATCATTGTTGATGACAATGGCGACGGCGTTGCCGAACACGAATATAAACAAATCTTCCTCCCCTTCTACCGCACCGACCAAGCCCGCGCCCGTACCACCGGCGGCACCGGCTTAGGTTTATCGATCGTCGCCAACTCGGTAGAACAACATAAAGGCAGCGTCACAGCAGGCAAAAGCAGCCTAGGTGGTCTCAGGATCACCATTCTGCTGCCATTGTGGCTCGATAGTTAGGGAATAAGTTATTGAATGTCAGACCGCACTTTGGAAAGTGCGGTTGTATATACTTAAATGAAGGACTAATATGCCCCTTTGCCACGAATAACCACATTCGCTGTCTTGGCTAAAATGGTAATATCATTCCAAAGTGACCAATTTTTGACATACCATGTGTCTAAATAAACGCGCGTTGAGTAATCAGTATCACTTCTGCCACTCACCTGCCAGAGACCGGATAGTCCAGGGCGAACCATATAATAATAAGTCACGTCATCTTTATAAAATTTTAATTCTTGCCGGATTACTGGTCGTGGACCAACCAGACTCATCTCGCCTTTCAATACATTCCATAATTGCGGCAATTCGTCCAAACTGGTTTTACGCAAAAAACGCCCAATTGGGGTAACCCTAGGATCATTTTTCAGTTTATAGTCCCTTAGCCATTCCTCTCTGATGTTTTCATCTGTTGCTAATAAATGTCGTAAAATTTCACCGGAGTTAATCACCATAGTTCGGAATTTATGGCAATGAAAAGCCTTTCCATTACGTCCAATCCGAGTTTGGCTATAGGTTGCCTTACCACCATCTTGGCGAATTTTAAAAAATAGATAACAAAATAAAGGGCTAGCTATCAATAATAGGAAAGTAGCAGCAACAATATCAAATGTTCTTTTTATCAGACGTGAAGAGCGCTTCGCCAAATTATTATGCAGCCTTAATATAATCGCCTCATAACCAAAAAAATGCGAAACTTCCGCACCGTACAATGAAACGCCCTGCACAGGAGGAACAACAGAAATATTACGAAACCCCATTTTAGTCAGCTTTCTCATCCAAGATTCCATCATATCACTCTGATTATGTTCTAAGGCAATAAAAACTCTTTGATAATCCTCTAAATGAGAAAATAGCTCTTCTTCGGTAATATAACCTAGCTTTTCTGCCGTTACTGGAATTTTGCCCTGCGGCTCAATAAATGCCTTAATTTTATAACCTAAATTAATCTCACTGCTAATTGCCCGATAAGCACTTTTGGCATTTTCAGCGTTACCAATAATCACACAAGCCATATCCCAAGTGCCTAAATAACGCAATAATTTTTTACAGACAAAGCGAAATAACGGAAAACAAATAAAAAGCATCGCACCGATATAAAACCAGGTATTCAACGAGCCCGTTTCCTCAATAAAAACCAAAAGTGCCAAATTAATCAGTAGCACAATAAACAAGGTTGAATAAATATCTTTCAACTCATCCCAAAAAGGCTTGCGATAGGTATAATGACGATGCACACCCCAAATCCAGCCCACCATAATAAAAGCAGGTAAAATAAAAGCCCCTAAACGGGTTAGTGAACCATTGAATTTCAGCTGTTCTACTGAAAAATCATCCAAAGGAGAAAGGTAGTAAGCTAAAGAGATGACTAAAAGATAGCCAAGAAAATCGCAGCTGACCAATACTAGTTTATTGATTTTTGGTGCCAGTTTAGGATTATTTATCATTTTTTTGTTTCCAAAACATTTTATGCATGCTGAGTTTTTTACATAACGGATTTTGGCAATGTCATTTTGTATATTCCTTGCTATCTTTTTAGTCTTTATCCGTGACATTTTCGTACTGATTGCAGCCATTATTCCGTGATAACCGATATTTTTGCTTTGAACTGTTTATCTCAGATGTTCTTTCTCAATTCAGTTAGTTTATTCTAAAGCCGTATAAGATTTTCATTCTGATTTTATAGGGCTAATACTTTGAATTAAAATCTTTTCTAGCGGCGGATAATCAAGCCTTTCTAACACTACTTTCGATGCAGATATCATTTCTTCTTGCGAAATATCATTCAAGTTTAATTTATATCCAGCTTGCTGTGCTAGTTGAGAAATAAATACACGTTGAGTTCTTCCATTCCGTTCTCTAAAAGAGTGATGAACATTAATTTCGCCAGCCCAACTATAAATGGGTGAAAATATGTAACGATGAATAGCTTTTAAATGAACAAGATCAAAATTACCCTTGATAGCATTGATTTGCAAGCTCGCCATACGAAAAGTGGTAATATCTCTTTCCTTTTCTTCTAACTCAGCTTGAGTCTTAGCGCCAACTTTATTATACAAGACACCATTTTGATCAATGCCGCCATAACGCATACATCTCTTTCTCTGCCTGTTTAAGCGTTATTTCACCATCAACCCACCGAAGCAACAGTGATCTTGCCGTTTCGCTGACAAGCAAACCTTCAATTGCATTATTTGCAATGGCAAATTCTGCAGCTTCTCGTCTTTTTTTCGTTCCACTTCAGGAATCATAATCAATTCTGTTCATCTTTAGTCTTGTTCAAAAATTTTATGTTGCCACATTCAAGATCTAGATACAGCACTCATTTTTTGTTATTAAAATTCATATCCTACTTTTTAGCTATTATTTGGGTAATTTAGCCATAATACAATACCCTCTCTCTTTTCCTGTGATATTGAATATTGTATTGTATTCAATAAATACAGATTCGCCCTGTTTTAAAGAATACTTCTTATAATCTGCTATAATATCCAATGAACCTTCCATTACAAATAGAATCAATGCGCTTTCTGCTTTATTTGAAAAATTTTGATCTTTTTTATAACGAAGTGAATGTAACGCAAAATCACTAGCAGGAGTGGGGTAAATATAAGTATCTATATTCTCAGGCATCATGCTAAGTAATTTCGGTTCAATTTCCGAACAATTAATTGTTTTTAATAATTCATCAATGTTAACATATTTAGGTGTTAACCCACCTCTGATGACATTATCAGAGCAGGCCATTAGCTCAATATTTT
>NZ_VDHB01000065.1:0-14543 GCF_006227735.1 Testudinibacter sp. 'clade 2' | reverse complement strand
TGTCAGATTATTGACAAAGATATTTGATGAGGCAAGGTAGGGGCGGATTATATATCCGCCCGTTTGCGAAGTACTGAATAAGCACTTAATTAATAAAGGAAAAATGCAAAGTGCGGTTCGGGGCGATATATAATCGCCCCCTACAGTTACAACATTAATCGTGTATTTTAACCTTTGTCAGCAGTCTAAAACCGAATCTGTTTGGATTCGGTTTTTTTGTTGGCGGAATATTGCTAACTTAGATTAGAAATGGCGCACAGCACTGTTTAAATTTTTTGCCAGAGCCGCATAAGCAGGGTTGTTTCATGCCCGGGTATTGACTTAATGTCGGATCAAGAAAATACCAGCGCGCGTCGATTTTAACAAAGGTCGAAAGTTCGTGGTGGGCTTGTTTGCCCTCTGCGGTATGATAAAACGCATTGAATTCCACCTGGGCGTGGATTTTGCCGATTTTTGGCAGATGTTGCACAATTTCAAGCCCCGCCCATTGGGTTTGCTGCGCCCATTGTTTCATTGCCGCAGTATTCAAGTGCGGTTGTTGCGCCGGAACAGTGGTGGCAACCAGATAATCTATTTTTTGCAGCGCATAAGCGGCATAGCGTGATCGCATTAACTGCTCAGCGGTTTGCGCAATACTTTTTTGTTGATGTAGTGGTTGGCAGCAAGCTTGATAAGATTGACCTGATTGGCAAGGACAGGGTAAATCAATAGAAATTATTGACATAAAAGTGATAAGCGCAAGATTTGATAATATTGGGAATATAAAAAGAAAAAATGGCGCATCCGAGAGGATTCGAACCTCTGACCGCTCGGTTCGTAGCCGAGTACTCTATCCAGCTGAGCTACGGATGCGTCGTTTCGTTTTTGATTAACCTGTCATATTGTCTTGTTACATTTTAACCAGAGTAAGGATTAAAATGGCGCATCCGAGAGGATTCGAACCTCTGACCGCTCGGTTCGTAGCCGAGTACTCTATCCAGCTGAGCTACGGATGCACAGAGCAAATGGCGGTGAGAGAGGGATTCGAACCCTCGATACAGTTTCCCATATACACCCTTAGCAGGGGTGCGCCTTCAGCCTCTCGGCCATCTCACCGCAATTGGTTTGAGCGCACATAATACGGTTTTCGAAAAATATGTCAATGGCTTTTTTTGCCAGAACCGCACTTTTGCCTTGGTTTTGTAGCTGTTTGCTTGATTTGCAAGCAATTCTTGCTGAAAGTGCGGTCGGTGTTAACGCTTGCGTTGCAGCATGGCTTTCAAATTAGCAACATGATTGGTTGTTTTTTGTTCGATTTGTTGCGTGGTGACGGGTGGTTTATCTCGCTCCCACAGCAAATCACTTTGTGGCAGTTCTAACAGAAAACGGCTAGGTTCGGGGCGGATCAATTCGCCGTATTGGCGCCGCTCTTTGCATAAGGAAAATGTCAGCTCCTGCTGTGCGCGGGTGATGCCGACATATGCCAAACGCCGCTCTTCTTCGACATTGTCTTCATCGATACTGGTCTGGTGCGGCAAAATGCCCTCTTCCATGCCGACCAGATAAACATACGGAAATTCCAGCCCTTTGGAAGCGTGCAGGGTCATTAACTGTACCTGATCGCTTGCGTCGTCTTCTTCGTCACGTTCCAGCATATCACGCAGGGTTAAGCGTGTAACCACCTGATTTAACGTCATGGCTTGGTTATATTCATCGCCACGCAACATACCCGCTACCCACTCGAACAGGGTCGCCACGTTTTTGCTTTGCATTTCTGCCTGTGCTGGGCTGGCGGCGTGTTCGAACAGGTATTCTTGATATTGCAAGGCGGACAACATCTCACGCACCGCACTTTCCGGTTCGCTGCGTAGCGTTTGATCATTCAGCTCGACCATCCAGCGGACGAAATTTTGCAACGCTTGATAGGCTCGCGGGGTGAGGCGTTGGATCAGCTCAAATTCAAAAACAGCTGCAAACAGACTGATATGCTTTTCTTGCGCCAGTTGTCCCAGCTTCTCTAGGGTTGCCGTGCCAATCTCCCTTTTGGGGGTATTCACAATCCGCAGAAATGCGGCGTCGTCATCTTGGTTCACGACCAAACGTAGATACGCCATCATGTCCTTGATTTCGGCACGCGAAAAAAACGAGGTGCCACCGGAAATTTTGTATGGAATGCGATTTTGCATCAGCATTTTTTCCAACAGTCGAGCTTGGTGATTGCCACGATACAGAATGGCATAATCTTTATAATGCGTTTTACGCAGAAAACGGTGCGCCACCAGTTCGGCAACAATCCGCTCGGCTTCGTTTTCTTCGTTTTTGGCTTCTAAAATATGTAGCTTTTCGCCTTCGCCCAAAGTAGAAAACAGTTTTTTATCAAACACATGATCGTTATTATCAATCAAAATATTGGCGGCGTGCAAAATGCGTTGGGTCGAGCGGTAATTCTGTTCCAACTTAACCACTTCCAGTTGCGGGAAGTCGTCACGCAAGCGGATCATATTTTGCGGCCGTGCACCACGCCACGAGTAGATCGATTGATCGTCGTCGCCCACTACGGTAAAGCGTGCTTGCTCTCCAACCAATAATTTAATCAGCTCATATTGACTGGTGTTGGTGTCTTGGTATTCGTCGACCAACAGATAGCGGATTTTCTCCTGCCAGCGTGACCGGACTTCGGGATATTGCTGAAACAGCAGGGTTGGCAGCATAATTAAATCGTCAAAATCCAGCGCATTATAAGCCCGGATTTGGTTGTGATATTGCTCGTAACACAGCGCAAACAAAATCTCTTTCTGACCGTCGGCAATACCTTTGGCACGTTCCGGCAGAATCAGATCATTTTTCCAGTTGGAAATGGTGTTCATCAATTGATTAAGCAGATCTTTATCGCCTTTGAGATACGGTTCGGTCAGCTCTTTCAGCAGCGCTAGTTGATCGTGCTGATCGAACAGGGTAATGTTGGCTTTATAGCCTAAAGTGCGGTATTCGCGTTTGATAATATCAAAACCCAGCGTATGAAAAGTGGAGACCGTCAGCCCTTTGCTGGCTTGTTTGCCAATCGAATGCGCCACCCGCTCGCGCATTTCGCGTGCGGCTTTATTGGTAAAGGTCACCGCCGCAATCTGCTTCGGCAGATAACCGCACTTTTCAATCAAATAGGCAATTTTATTGATAATCACCCGAGTTTTGCCCGAACCGGCGCCCGCCAGCACCAAGCAAGGTCCGTTGACATATTCGACGGCGTTTTGTTGTTGCGGATTGAGTTTCATTGGTTAATCCTGCGCCAGGGCGTAAGGCAAAAGTGCGGTATCTAAAATAAACGACAGCGGAATATCCAAAATCGGTAAGCCCCAACTTTTTGCCATCTGGTAATCATATTTCACCCCGGCATAGGCGCTATACGGCTGGGTTGGATTGATCAAAGTCACAATCGTGCCGCAGCCGCTGAGAGCGAGGCAGGCTAGCAATAAAATCAGTTTATACATGGCACTGGCGTCGTGTTAAAGGTCGTGTTAAAGATAGAGGCTGGCATTATAAAGGGAATACCGTTGCCTCAGCAAAGGAAATGTGTTTTTTTAGCGTATTGATAAATGTGCGGATTTATTGGTTTTTGTATAATCAGATGTTCTAATGGCTATTTTCCTTAAGTATTACTTAATCTTTGTCTGCTTTAATACTGATAAATAAAGCAAAGGAGGCAATGATGAAAAAGATGAAAGATTGGTTACAAAGCAGCAAGCAAAAACTGGCAGGGATTTGGCAGCAGCAGCGGGGAAAATTGCAGCAGAGTGGTTTGTCGCAGAAATTCAGCGGAGTTGCGGCATTAATATTGCTATCGCTGTTTTTATTGATGTTTGGCTTGCTTTCGCTGCTGCTGCTTGCGGCATTCAGCTTGATTGCCGCACTGCAACTGTTATTCGCTAAAAAACCGGTACTGGCGGCTGAGCAGGTGATTATTGAAACCACAGCAGTGAGGCACAACGCTAAACTATAGCGCTGTACTAGCGCAGTAATAACAAAGCGGGTATCAAATTTTTCGGTAAACTTGTTCAAATGGCAGGCGAAAGCGTTCTCCCCAAATGCCGCGTTCTGCTTCACGAATGCCACAGGTGACGACCATGTTGATTTCTGCTCCACGTGGTAGTTGCAGAATCCGTTTCACTATACGACTGTCCAAGCCTTCGAGCGGGCAGGTGTCGTAGCCTTGTTCTGCCATGGCCAGCATAAAGGTTTGCGCCGCAAGGGCACAGCTTTTGTGGGTGACGATACGTAAATCGGCTTCAGATACGTTAGTGGCAATTGGGCGGAATAAGCCAATGCTATGGGCGATCAGTTTGCGCACCATTCCCAATAAACCGAAGCCACGGGCATACAAAAACGGCATTAATTTGCCGTAATAACCCTCTAGTTTTTTCAGACGGTCGCGGTGTTTATCTGCCGGGGTATTGCGCTGAAGATCCTCGCTGGCGGCGCTCAAAACTTGCTTGGCATGTTGACGATGCAAATCCTGACGGGTAACAAACACGACCATTTGTTGTGCGGTGGTGGCAGTATTTTGACTAAGGCAAGCTGCGGCAAGTTGTGAAAGTGCGGTTTTGTCGCTGATGTGATAAAACTCATACAGTTGCATATTCGAGCTGCTGGGTGCCAGTTGTGCCAATTGTAGGCATTGGCGTACTTTGTCACTGTCAAGTGGCGTGTCGCTGTAGTGGCGCATCGCACGACGGTGGTGTAGTATTTCGCTTAAAGTCATCAGGTGTCCTTTGGTTTAGTTTGTTACTGATCATCGGTTTATTTTACACCGATTGTGGGGGCAACCAGTTAGCTGAAAATGGCGCTGACAAAAAAAGAAAAGGCTTGGAGTTTTCCAAGCCTTTCTTATATTTGCTAATCTTGCAATTAGTTCAAACGCTCTTTGATACGCGCTGACTTACCACTACGCTCACGCAAGTAGTACAGTTTGGCTTTGCGTACCGCACCTTTACGTTTTACGCTGATGCTGTCGATTTGTGGTGAATGCGTTTGGAACGTACGCTCAACACCAACACCGTTTGATAATTTACGCAAGGTGAAAGCAGAATGCAGACCGCGGTTACGAATTGCGATAACCACGCCTTCGAACGCCTGCAGACGTTTTTTACTACCTTCAACAACCCATACTTTCACTTCCAAAGTGTCACCAGGACGGAAGCTTGGTACGTCTTGTTTCAATTGTTCTTGTTCCAGTTGTTTAATAATGTTACTCATAATAAATACCTTTTATTCCTAGATGTAACTGAATCTTTACTCTTGCTGCTGGATTAGATCCAACAGCCCTCTTTGTTCGTCAGTCAGAGCTAGGCTTTCCAATAGCTCAGGTCGGCGTGTCCAAGTGCGGTGCAATGACTGCATTAAGCGCCATTTGCGTATTTCCGCATGGTTGCCCGACATTAATACCGGTGGCACGGCGGCACCGTCCAACACTTCCGGGCGGGTATAGTGTGGGCAATCCAACAAACCGTCAGCGAAAGAATCCTCTTCGGCTGAAGCCTGTTTGCCCAATACCCCGGGAATAAAACGAGCAACGGCGTCGATTAACGTCATTGCAGGCAGTTCCCCGCCGGTCAGGACATAGTCCCCGACCGACCACTCTTCATCGATTTCCGCTTCAATCAAACGTTCGTCGATGCCTTCGTAGCGTCCGCAAACCAAAATGATTTTTTGATATTGCGATAATTGCTGTACGCCACGCTGATCGAGTTTGCGTCCCTGTGGAGAAAGGTAAATTACCTTCACACCTTCCCCAGCAGCTTGCTTTGCGGCATGAATGGCATCACGCAACGGTTGCACCATCATCAGCATGCCCGGTCCGCCGCCATAAGGGCGGTCGTCAACGGTATTATGCTTGTCGTGGGTGAAATCTCGCGGATTCCAACACCGCACTTGCAGCAGGTTGTGTTTTACGGCTCTGCCTGTTACCCCGAATTCGGTGATTGCTTTAAACATTTCCGGGAAAAGACTAATAATCCCAATCCACATATTGTTACCTATGCTAAAAATGTTACCGCCAAAGCGCCCACGTGTTTCCTGAGGTTAGAAACCAGCGTCCCAATCCACTTCAATAGTCTTTGTGGCGAGATCGACTCTTTTAACTACTGTCTCTTCAAGATACGGAATCAACCGCTCTTGTTGTCCGAAAGCGTCATTCAAATTGGCTTTCACCACTAATACATCGTTCGAACCGGTTTCCATCATGTCGCTGACGCTGCCCAATTGATAGCCTTGCAGATTCACTACTTGGCAACCGATTAAATCGTGCCAGTAATAGCCCTCTTCAAGCGCTGGGAAGTTTTCCGCATTCACCCCAATTTCAATATTGGTTAGGGTTTGTGCGATGTCGCGATCATCGATGTTTTTCAGTTTCACGATCAAATCGTTACTGTGGTAGCGCCAGCTTTCCAGCTCGGTGGCTTGCCATTTTCCCTTGATATTCAAATACCAAGGTTGATAATCGAAGATACTTTCAGCTTGTTCTGTCGATGAATAGATTCGCAACCAACCACGAATCCCGTAAGTTGAACCCAACTTGCCGACGATACTGATGTTTTGTGCTGTCATATTCACCTACTCATGTGTTTTGCTTAAAGCAGATTATGCTGCTTTTTTTGCTTCTTTAACCAGTGCAGAAACGCGGTCAGATAAAGATGCACCTTTTTCGATCCAAGCGTTGACACGCTCTAAATCTAAACGTAAACGTTCAGCTTTACCGGCAGCAATTGGGTTGAAAAAACCAACGCGCTCGATAAAACGACCGTCACGAGGGCAGCGGCTGTCCGCTACAACGATTTGATAAAATGGGCGTTTTTTTGCACCGCCACGAGATAAACGAATGGTTACCATAGCGTCCTCTAAAATGATAGTAAAAATAAAACCCTCGTTCGAGGTGAGGGTGTCATGTACTTTGTAGCGCAATGAAGCGATAAAAAGCCGTCAAATTTTACTCTTTTCTGCTGGAATTGCAAGTTTTAGTGCGGGGTTTAGCAAATCAATGCTGCTATAGCATTTGTGAAGGCATGGAAGTTGCGTTTATAATGAAAACTATTATTAATAAATGGGAAGCATAATGCCGTTGATCAAATTTATCTATATTTTATTGGGTTTTATTGCGCTCGGTTTAGGAATTATCGGGATTCCGCTGCCGGTGCTGCCGACCACGCCTTTTCTATTGCTGGCATTGTACTTCTTTGCTAAAAGCTCTGAGCGGTTGCACAGTTGGTTTTTGCAGACCGCACTTTATCATAAATACCTGAAAACCTTTGACGAGCAGCGGGCGTTGACCTTGAAAAGTAAGATTTATATTTTGCTGTTATCCACCGGCATGATTGCAATCAGCTATTATTTTTTACCCTCGATTTATGGACGGATTTCGTTGCTGGTGCTGCTGTTGATCGAATACTGGTTTTTCTTTTTCTGGATCAAAACGATTCGTTAATTTTATCGGATAAATCAATGGATTTTATATTATTTTTTGCGCATACTTAGGGGCGAGTTTTTTTATCTTTCATCTTTATCTTTCATCTTGTTTAACTCTCTATTCAAAATAAAAAGGAACTAGTATGAAGTCTTTATTAAAATTAAGCACTTGCGCAGGTGTTATCCTAAGCACTTTGGCATTTTCCGGTTTGGCACAGGCGGAATACGAGAAAGACCGCACTTATCAATTGACTGTGCTGCACACCAATGATTTGCATGGTCGTTTTTGGACCAATCAAAATGGTGAATATGGCTTGGCTGCACAAAAAACCTTGATTGATCGCATTCGTAAAGAAGTTGCTGACAAAGGTGGAGATGTGATTCTGCTCAACGCTGGTGACTACAACACCGGGATTCCGGAGTCTGATTTGCAAAATGCCAAGCCGGATATTGAAGCGATGAATGCGATAGGTTATGAAGCCCTGACCTTGGGAAATCATGAATTTGATAATCCGTTGCAATTGTTGGATATGCAGGAGAGTTGGGCAAAATTCCCGTTCTTATCCGCCAATGTGTTTAACAAAAAAGACGGCAGTTTGTTGGTGAAGCCTTATACCATCTTAGATAAACAGGGGCTGAAAGTGGCGGTGGTCGGTTTGACCACGGAAGATACTGCTAAATTAGGCAACCCGGAATTTATTTCCAATGTCGAGTTTATCCGCCCGGCAGAGGCGGCAAAAGATGTTCTTGCCAGCCTTAATAGTAATGAAAAGCCCGATATCAAGATTGCATTGACCCACATGGGTTATTACCATAATGCGCAATATGGTTCAAATGCCCCGGGCGATGTGTCGATGGCACGGGAATTGGAAAAAGGCGCATTTGACATGATCCTCGGCGGTCACAGTCATGATACGGTTTGTATCAATGATGACGGCAGTTTCAACCTTAAATACAAACCGGGCGATGCCTGCAAACCGGCGTTTGAAAACGGCACTTGGATCATGCAGGCCGGGGAGTGGGGCAAATATGTCGGGCGTGCTGATTTTGAATTTAAAAACGGTGATCTGAAATTGGTTGGCTATCAGCTGATTCCGGTTAACTTAAAAGATAAAGTTAAAAATGCGGAAGGAAAAACCGAGTATGTGTTGTTCCAAGAAGAGATTCCGGCCGATCAAGAGTTGCTGGCACATTTGAAAACTTATCAAGACAAAGGTGATGAATTGCTTGGGGTTGAAGTGGGTAGTGTCAACGAGAAACTGGAAGGGGACCGCAACGTTATCCGTTTCCAACAAACCAATTTGGGGCAGCTGATTGCCCGTTCACAACAGGAGCGTGCCAAAGCGGATGTCGGCATTATGAATTCCGGTGGTATTCGCGCCTCAATCGAACCGGGTAAAGTGACTTATAAAGATATTTTGACCGTGCAGCCGTTCGGCAACATCATCAGTTATGTTGAACTCAATGGGGCTGAGCTGATCGATTATCTGAATGTGGTGGCGTTGAAAGAGGTGGATTCCGGCGCTTATGCGCAATTCGCTGGCATCGGTATGACGGTGGATCGCACTGCGAAAAAGGTATCTGATGTGAAGATCAACGGCAAACCGCTTGATCCGAAAAAAGTCTATCGTATTTCCCTGCCGAGCTACACTGCTGCTGGCGGTGACGGTTATCCATTGGTGAGCGACAATCCGACCTACGTCAATACGGGCTTTGTCGATGCGGAGAGCCTGAAACTCTATTTTGAGGAAAATTCACCAATTGATGCCGCCAAATTTAAAGCCAATGAAGAGATTATTTATAAATAATCTGAGCAAGCAACAATAGATCTTCAAACAAAAATCCGATAGTGTACACATTATCGGATTTTATTTTTAATGGATTGTTATGTTAGTCAAACCGCACTTTGCACGTTTTGCTGTTTTATTGAGCGTTATACTTTTTGTGCTGCATTTGATCAGCAGCACGAGCTTTGCCAATGATCTGTTCGGTAAAAAAGAGCGGTTTTTACCGCCGCATGAAGCTTTTATCTTTTCAGCGCAAGCGGATCAGCAAAGCTTAAACCTCAATTGGCAGATTGCCGAAGGTTATTATTTATATCAACGTGAAATCTCACTTGAGGACGCACAGGGTCGCATCACTGATTTGGCACTGCCGCCCGCCACGCCGTATCATGATGAATTTTTCGGCGAAGTTCAAATTTACCGCAATCAGTTAGCATTTGCCGTGCCGTTACATAACCGCAATGGAAAAATTACCGTTCACTATCAAGGCTGTACCAGCGGTTTTTGCTATCCGCCGGAAACGCAGGAATTGGATTTGACTGCGTTGGCAGGCAGGCAAAACACAACGGCGATAGCCGGAGATCGCCCTGTGGATACCCGGCAACAAAGTGCGGTCATAGCAGACAACCGTAATGTTGACGATAGCGTATTTAATCGTAATAGCACCGAAGAGTTAGCCAGCAATCTGGGCGAAAACAAATTCAGTATTTTGTGGTTTTTTGTTTTAGGGTTAGGTCTGGCGTTTACCCCTTGCGTACTGCCGATGTTGCCACTGCTTTCCTCGATTGTAATCGGACAAAAACAGCGTCCGCACAGCCTGCGTGCGTTGCTGTTGAGTGTGGTTTATATTCAAGGCATGGCGCTGACCTATACCGCACTAGGCTTGCTGGTGGTCGCAATTGGATTGCCGTTTCAAATTGCATTGCAAAGCCCTTATGTCTTGATTGCATTTTCAATTCTGTTTGTGGTTTTAGCCTGCTCGATGTTTGGTGTGTTCACCTTGCAACTGCCGTCTTCTTGGCAAAACAAACTGAATCAAATGAGCCAAAAACAGAGCGGCGGCGCTTATTGGAATGTGTTTTTGATGGGGATGATTGCAGGGTTGGTGGCATCCCCTTGTGTCAGTGCACCGCTGTCGGGCGCATTGTTATATGTGGCGCAAAGTGGTGATTTTGTGACCGGCGGCTTGAGTTTGTATCTGCTGGCGCTGGGTATGGGCGTGCCGTTGGTACTGGTAACATTGTTTGGCAACCGAATTTTGCCAAAAGGTGGCGAGTGGCAAGAAAAAGTCAAAATTGCCTTTGGTTTTGTGATGTTGGCGGTGCCGGTCTTCTTAATCTCACGTTTGATCCCTGAAATCTGGGGTGAACGTTTATGGTCGTTGCTCGGTGTCGCATTTTTCCTTTGGTTGACTTCTGCCATCAGTGATAAAAAATCCCTATTGGGGATCAAACTGCTGCCGTTGCTTGCTGCGATCGTGTTGGCGCAGCCGTTGGTGAGTTGGCTTGGGCAAATGATAAACGGCAATACGCTGACCAGCCAAACCGAGCCACAACATCTGCCTTTTAATGCGGTGTCGGACTATGCCGATTTACAGCAGCAGTTGCAACAAAATAGCGGTAAAGTGGTGATGTTGGACCTGTATGCGGATTGGTGTGTGGCGTGCAAAGAGTTTGAAAAATATACCTTCAGTGATCCGCAAGTGCAGCAGCAGATGGCAAAAATGGTGTTATTGCGAGCAGATTTGACTCGCAACAGTCCACAAAACCGCACTTTGATGGAAAACTTGAATATTGTCGGGTTGCCTACCATTATTTTCTTTGAGCCAAGCGGAAAAGAGATTGCTAACAGCCGCATCAGCGGATTTTTGGACGCCAGACAATTTGAACAATGGTTAGCACCGTTACTGAAACAACGTGATCAACAATAACACTATCATAAGTAACACACTATCATAGTAGAAGTGCGGTTCAGGCTTTCAGGCGGTAAATGACCTGATTGCTGGAACCGCGCCACAACAGTTTCGCATCGGCAAGTTGTTGGATAAACTTGCCGTCGATCAACACGTCGATATACGCCAAAAACGCTTGCTGTTCGGCGTTCAGCTCTTGCAGGCGATAACCGGTCCACAACCAAATATCTTTATCGGGGCATTCGTGTTTAATCCGTTGCACCAACGGCAAAAGTGCGGTCAGGTTTTTCGGGTGCAGCGGATCGCCACCGCTGAGGCTCAAGCCTTGCCGCTTAATGCGCGTATCTTTTAAATCCGCCAGAATTTGATCTTCCATCGCCTGATCAAACGGCACGCCAGCGCAGAATGACCAGCTTTTTTGGTTGTAACAGCCTTTGCATTGGTGCTCGCACCCTGCTACAAACAGGGTGCAACGTGTGCCTTCGCCGTTGACCACATCCACCGGATAATATTGCAGATAGTTCATTGTGATCGCACTTTACAAGTGTTTTACCCGGCGTTTGACTTCTTCCTGCTTGCCGCTGTTGAACGGGCGCGCATCCGGGCTGCCGAGATAGCCGCACACCCGGCGAGTGACCGAAACCGTGCTGCTGTCGTGGTTGCCACAGGACGGGCAGGTGAAGCCTTTGCTGGTGCAGTCGAATTCGCCTTTGTAGCCGCAGCCGTAACATTCGTCGATCGGGGTATTGGTGCCGTAATACGGCACACGGGAATAGCTGTAATCCCATACATCCTCCAGCGCTTTGAGATTGCGCTGCATATTCGGATATTCGCCGTAGCAGATAAAGCCGCCGTTGGCGATCGGCGGATAGGCCATTTCAAAATCCAGCTTGTCGTATGGATTGACCTTCTTTTCCACGTCCAAATGGAAACTATTGGTGTAGTAGCCTTTGTCGGTTACGCCATCAATAATCCCGAACACTTTGCTGTCGAGACGACAGAAGCGATCACACAGATTTTCGCTCGGGGTAGAATACAGGCTGAACGCATAACCGCTCTCTTGTTTCCACGCCTCAACCGCACTTCGCAAGTGCTGCACAATGTCTAAGCCTTTTTGCCACAAGGTTTGTTGATCATAAATAGGGCTGCCGAATAGCGCATTGATGGTTTCGTGAATGCCGATATAACCGAGCGAAATCGAGGCACGTCCGTTTTTGAAAATGTCCGCCACGCAATCATCGGCTTGCAGCCGCACGCCACAAGCTCCCTCCATATATAAAATCGGTGCAACACGGGCTTTGGTCTGTTGCAAACGGGCAATGCGCGTCATCAGCGCTTTTTTGGCAATCGCCAAACGTTGGTCTAACAGCTGATAGAACCGCACTTCGTCATCTTGCGCTTCCAGAGCAATGCGTGGCAGGTTCAAACTGACCACGCCGAGATTATTGCGACCCTCGTGGATTTCCTGCTGATCCTGTTCATATTTGCCCAAAAAGCTGCGGCAGCCCATCGGCGCTTTGAACGAACCGGTCACTTGCACTACTTGGTCGTAATTCAGAATATCCGGATACATCCGCTCGCTGGCGCATTTCAGTGCCAGTTGTTTGATATCGTAATTCGGATCGGCAGCATTCAAATTTAAGCCTTGTTTCAGCGTGAAGACCAGTTTCGGGAAAATTGCCGTTTTGTGATTTTTACCCAAACCTTGCAGTCGATTCTGCAAAATGGCCTGTTGAATCAAACGCGACTGCCAGCTGGTGCCCAAGCCGAAGCCAAAAGTGACGAACGGCGTTTGTCCGTTGGCGGTGTGCAGCGTGTTGACTTCATATTCCAGCGATTGAAACGCATCGAAACACTCTTTTTGCAAGCGTGCTTTGGCGTAGCCTTCCGCATCGGCAATCTGCCATTCTGCTGCGATCGCCAAATGCTTTTCATAGCTTTTTTGTACATAGGGCGCCAACACTTCGTCAATCCGATTGATGGTTGTGCCGCCGTAAATATGGCTGGCGACCTGTGCGATGATTTGTGCGGTAACGGCGGTGGCGGTGGTGATCGATTTCGGGGTTTCAATTTCGGCATTGCCCATTTTAAAGCCTTGCTCCAGCATGCCTTGCAAATCAACCAGCATACAGTTGAACATCGGGAAGAACGGCGCATAATCCAAATCGTGGTAGTGGATTTCGCCTTTTTCGTGAGCCGCCACCACATCGGCCGGCAGCAGATAGCGCTTGGCATAGTGTTTTGCCACAATACCTGCCAGCAGATCGCGCTGGGTTGGGATCACCTTGGCATCTTTATTGGCGTTTTCATTCAGAATTTCCAGATTACTTTGCTCAATCAAGCCCTCGATCTCTTGCGTCAACTGGCTGCGTTTCTCACGCGCCAAATCGCGATCATGGCGGTATTCGATATAGGCTCGGGCAATTTGCGGATACTGGCTCTTCATCAACTTCTCTTCGACCAGCGACTGAATATGCGCAATATCAATCTGTTGCTGATAGTGGCTGAAAATCTGCTGACAAACTTCATTACTGATGTGTGAGCAAAATGCTTCGTTGTTGATTTCGCAGGCAACCGCTGCTTTACGGATAGCTTGTAGAATACGCTCTGCCACGAACGGCGTGCTGGCACCGTCTCTTTTGATGACCTGTAACCCTGACATAAAAACCCCTTATATGGATAAACCAAAAAACGCAGACACTATATATAGACATTATTTATTTTTAAAGCACTATATATTGATTATTTGATCTCTGTCAAATAAAAATAGTTCTCAAAAAATAAAAAGAAGCTAAAAAGAGCTGTAGCGCAGGTGTTTTGAACTTGTTTTTCTATAATGAAAAAACTACAATAGAGTTATAAATGGATCGGGGGTGCTCGGTCGGCGCTATGGTCTTGGTGGTTTCATCGAGACCTTTCGCTTTTATAAGAAGCTATTTTTATGGAAAATGCTTTAACCCTTTTTGATCGAATTGCTCGCCAACACTGCACCTGCCACCTTCACAGTAAAATTTATTCTTTAAAACATCAAATGCGCGGCTTGCTTGTTGAGGATTCAATATATAACGACCTATTGGTCTGGCAACCAAATCTGCTAGTTGTAAGCCTGTGGAATTACTACTCTTTGAAACGATTTTAATTTTAAAAGGTAGCGGTTTTTGAAATTTATTTTCACCGTGGCATATTTTTAGAAATTCTAATTCTAGCTCTCTATCCTCTTTTTTACCACGGCTTTCAACCGCGACAAAAGTAGTTAAATTCGCCTGATTTTTCTCACAAATAAAATCATATAATGTTTCTAAACAATGTTTTAGTGAAAAGTGATAAGGATTGTTTTCTTGCATTTGTGATGAGAGTTTATGCTTTTCAATTACGCAGGCAGCAAGAATAAAGTTAACATTATTAATTAATTC
>NZ_VDHB01000064.1:0-14741 GCF_006227735.1 Testudinibacter sp. 'clade 2' | reverse complement strand
TAATACTATTCTTTTGTATTTTAATTTCAATATATTTATCAAATTTATTTAATACAGTATTAATGCTGCCTGAATTGAGGTATTCAATTGAATGCTGTCTAATGAGAAAAAGTTGTTTTTGCAAACTCAAATTATCATTACTTATTTTTATCCACGCTAATTTATCTGCTTTGACAGATTTGGTGATAATGTCCGAACTGCCTGACGTTTTACTAGAATTTATTTTTAGGCCAAAAGGAATCATAATCTCAGCAAGTGTTTTTAAAATTGTTTCACCAGCATGATTATCTTTGGTAAAAATTCTATAATCATCTCGGTATCTCAAAATTTGATAATCTGTTATTTTACATTCCTGCAATTTCTCTGTGAGTAAGCTATCAATATAACCAAGTAAAATTTCGGCAATAAAATCCATAAGAACAGAACCTTGCGGGATGCCATTTGTCTGTCTACTTTGTAGGTTTTGTATTTTTCCATCAATCACATTACCAAGTAACCCCTGTGCTCTATTGGTTTTTGCTACTGTTTTATCTTCTATCGCCCAAGCAATGGAGTGGGTGTAAATTGAACCGTAACAATCGGCAATATCAGTATCAAAAACATAGTCATACTCAAGCGAAAGCGAGATGGATTCCTGCTCTACTTTTTCCCACCATTGAGAAATTTGTTGTGCTTTATCGGCTTGACCATTCTGAGCTTCTACAGGAATACTTAAGCATTTAATTTTTTTATTCTTTTGAAAAAATTTAAATCTGTCTTTTATTTTTTTCCAATTATCTCTTTGGGTGATTTCATTAACCAAGTCCACATAAAGAAATGGATGTATTAACTGAAAAGGTCTCCAAGACAATTTGCCATCTTTATTGGCATAAATCAGATGATTGGCACTGTCCAAAGTCATTAGTTTTTGCTTATCATGAAACCCAGATGAACCATTATTATCAATAAAATCGGATAATTGATTTAATAAAGCAGAAAATGAAAAGTATCTAGGCAAATCTATGTTGCAATAGCTCTCACTCTTGAGAAAAAATGCCTTTGCCTGCTTGTGTCTTAAAGAAAGAACGCTGGTTCGTTTAGTCATTGTTTACTCCTTTTAACAAATATCCCCACCCCATACAACGGCACATTCGTCAGCCAATCTTCCTGCCGATAATCCGACATAGACGTTCGCACCGCGCTTTTGGGTTGGAATTGCTCGCAATAAGATTTCAGGCTTTTGGCTTTGAGATTTTCTTCCGCCTTCACTTCAATCGGCACAACTTCCTGTCCCTGTTGCAACACAAAATCCACTTCCGCCGTACCTTTTTCAGCTGCCCAATAAAATACAGGATTGAGCTGGTTGGCTTGTAATTGCTGCAATACATATTGTTCGGTTAAAGCCCCTTTAAATTCGGTGAACAAGCGGTTTTGTTCCAGCAAAACTTGCGGATTTAGCTGGCTTTTGGCGGCAAGCAAACCGACATCTAGGCAGTAGAGTTTGAAGGTATTTTCTTGATAAGCGGTGAGCGGCAGGTGCGGTTTTTTGATGCGGTAAACGGGCTGCACCAGCCCGCTATCTTTGAGCCATTGCAACGCCAATTCGTAATCCTTAAACCTTGCCCCTTTTTGCATCTCGCTTAGCACAAATTTTTTGCTTTCTTTGGCAAGCTGCTGCGGCAAGGCGCTCCACAAGGCACGCACCCGCATGACAAGGCGGGGATCATCAATGTGTTTGGAAAAATCCTGCTCATACGCCAGCAATAAATCCTGCTGCACCGATCGCACCGCTTGCAGATTTTGCGTATCCACAAAAGTTTGCACCGCTTCGGGCATACCGCCGACAAAATAATATTGCCGCAGCCGCTCAATGTATTTGGACTTCATCGCCGCAATCAACGCCCAATCTTGCGAATGCAATAAATCCAGCAGCGGTTTTTCGCCCACCGCCAGCAAAAATTCAGCAAAATCCATCGGATACAGCGACAAAAATTCCACTTTGCCCACAGGAAACGACGTGCCTTTGTGCAACGCCACGCCCAACAGCGAGCCTGCCGCCATGATGTACAAGTGCGGTGCGTTTTCATAAAAATATTTGAGCGCGGACAAGGCCTGCGGCACTTCCTGCACCTCATCAAAAATCAGCAAAGTATTGTCAGGATTGATGTTTACCCCTGATTCAATGCTCAAACCCAGTAGCAGCCGTGCAATATCAAAATCACCGCTAAACAGCGTCTGCATACGGCTGTTGTTGTCAAAATTAATGTAGGCGACCTGCTCAAACGCCGCCGCTCCAAAGGTTTTCATCGCCCACGTTTTACCCACCTGTCTTGACCCTTGAATAATCAAAGGCTTGCGCTTGGTTTTTGCTTTCCATGCGTGTAGTGATGTGAGAATCTGCCGTTGCATTTGCGGTTTTCCTAAGCTGTTTTTTTGCTTATTTTATCGCCTTAACTACATTTTATCAAAGGAAAAAATGTTTAATTTCTACATTTTTTCAAAGGAAATTTTGGTTTTGTGTGTTAAAGATAGGCCGTCTGAAACCGCACTTTACCCTTTTAAAACAGGTAAATGATTTCAAGCAGCCTGATTTACGCATTGCCAAGCAGTGGGCATTAAACAGTGCGGCAACGTGTGTATTGGCAGCGCTGTAGGCGGCAAGAAGGTTGATTTGCAGCAACATCTGCAAGCCATCATTATTTTTATGGCAGTTAGAAATCTGCCGATTTTTATTTATAGTAAACTTGACATAAACTAACCGCACTTTAACCGACAAAGCAGGACTATCAACATGGCAAAATTTCGTTATTTGACCACGCCGTTTCGCGTAAAAAACCTTGAACTCAAAAACCGGGCGGTGATGCCGCCGATGTGCACCTACAGCGCCACCGACGGCATGCCCAACGACTGGCATTTCGTGCATTACAGCGCCCGTGCCATCGGCGGCGTGGGGCTGATTATCGTTGAGATGACCAATATCGCCCCGAACGGACGCATTACGCCCAACTGTTTGGGCTTGTGGAATGACGAACAGCGTGACGCCTTCAAACGCATTGTCGATGCCGCCCACCAATACGGCAGCAAAATCGCGATACAAATCGCCCATGCGGGGCGTAAAGCATTGGGACATGATTATGTGGACGCCCCGTCGCCGATTTTGTACGACGGCGATGACAAAGACCCGCGCTGGAGCTATCAAACGCCGCGCGATTTAAGCACCGCCGAGGTCAAAGGCTTGGTGCAAAAATACGCCGAAGCGGTAAAACGGGCAGTGGACGCCGGTTTTGATGCCATCGAAATCCACGGCGCACACGGCTACCTGATTCACGAATTCCATTCCTTCAAAGCCAACCAGCGCAGCGATGAATACGGGCAAGACAAAATGCTGTTTGGCGAGCAGGTGATCCAAGCCGCCAAAGCGGTGATGCCTGCCGAGATGCCGCTGTTGGTACGCATTTCCGCACAGGAATACGCCAAAAACGGCTACAGCAAAGAGCACGGCATGGAAGTGGCAAAACGCTATGCGGCGGCAGGGGCCGATGTGTTGCACGTCAGCGGCGGAGGCGACGGCACGCCAGACCCGGCGCACAGCCCCAGCATTCAGGCAGGCTATCAAGTCTATTTGGCGAGAGCGGTCAAACAGGCAACGGGCAAACCGACGATTGCGGTCGGTATGCTGGAAGATCCGGCGGTGGCGGATTATGTGCTGGCGAGCGGCGATGCCGATTTGGTCGCCATCGGACGCGGTTTATTGCGCGATCCGCACTGGCTGCTGAATGCGCAATACCACCAAAACAGCAAAGACAGCATGCCGATGCAATTTGTGCCACGCCAGTACCAGCGTGGATTTTAAGGCATTTTGCATTTGAATATCATAATCAGGCTGCCTGAAACCGCACTTTGAATGTTTTTAGACGGCGTAAACCGAGGTTTACGTCGTTTTGGTTTGGGATGGGCAAATTCAAGCATGATTGAAATTTCTTTATGATTGTAGATAATTCCAAGTATACTTGAAATTACTCTAGGAATTCTCTAAAATTCAATCATACTTGAAATTGACCCGGTGAGGTGAGTGATGTTAGCGCGTGATCGTTATTTGCAATGGCTAATTGATGTAAAAGACAATGAATTTATCAAAGTGATCACCGGCGTTCGCCGTTCGGGGAAATCGGTAATTTTGCAGCTTTATCAGGACTATCTGCTTGCGCAGTCGGTGTTGCCGCAAAATATTCTGTTTTATAATTTTGAACACCCGGCCAATTTTAGACTCACCGATGCCGGTGTGTTATTTGATCATATTCAACAGCAAACGCAAGGGTTGAATGGTAAGATCTATTTTATTTTTGATGAAATTCAAGAAGTAAATGATTGGCAAAAACTGGTGAACGGTTTGAGGGTTGCATTTGATGCTGATATTTATATTACGGGTTCGAATGCGAATTTATTATCCGGTGAATTAGCCACTTATTTGGCTGGGCGTTATCTTGAATTGCATGTTTACCCGTTGAGCTTTAAGGAATTTGTCGACTATAAACAGCTTAATCATAATTCAGCCAGCCCGGACTTGCTGTTTGATGAATATTTAAAATGGGGTGGTTTTCCGGTATTGCCAAGCGTGCAAAATGATGCCGTGAAAAAGGAGATTTTAAACGGCATTTATAGCAGCATCGTGTTAAAAGATGTTGCCGCACGAGGTAATATTCGTGAAATCAATTTATTAGAACGGGTGATTGCCTATTTACTGGATGTTATCGGCTCATCGGTTTCTATCAAGAAAATTGCCGACACCATCAACAGCAGTGGTATTAAAACCAACTCCACCAGCATTGATAAATATATTCAATTATTAAAAGAATCGTTTATTTTCTACGAGGCTAACCGCTATGATATTCGTGGTAAAGTGCGGTTAAAAATGCAGGCAAAATATTATGTGGTGGATAGCGGAATCCGCAATAATACGCTGGGGCAAATAGGCAGCATCGGTTCGCAGTTAGAAAATATTATTTTTATTGAATTAAAACGGCGTGGTTATGAAGTATTTGTCGGCAAATGGGATGCCGAAGAAATTGATTTTGTGTGCTTTAAAGGCGAGCAGAAAAAATATATCCAAGTTGCTTACCAACTGCCTGAACATAATGATCGGGAACAACGAAATTTGTTGCATATCAATGATAATTATCAAAAAATCATTTTAACGCTAAATCGAATGAATGTCGGCATCATTGACGGTATCCCGGTGCAATATGCCATAGATTGGCTGTTGGGCGATGACTAACGGCATATTATGCCGCCCAACCGCACTTTTGAATATATTGGGAATATAGGGCAAAACCGTTCAGGCAGCCTTTTATACGCTGCCCATTTTCTCCGCCAAAAAATCAATCAGCACTCGAATGCGTTTGGCTTTTTGGCTGTGCTGCGGGTAATACAGCGACAGCGGCGGGTAGTGTTTCCAGTGCGGCTCCAGCACGGGGATGAAGTCGGCGGCGTCGGCTTCCATCGCCAAAATCGGCTCGAACACGCGCCCGATGCCCAGCCCTTGGCGCACGGCGTCCAACACCACTTCCAAGCTGTTCACAATTAACGGGGTCGGCATGTCGATGCTGATTTCGTGTCCGTTTTCGTTCAAACTCAGTGGAAACAGGCTGTTGGCGGTCATAAAACGAAAACCAATCAGCTTGTGCTGCGGTAATTCCGCCAAACTTTGCGGCACGCCGAATTGGTCGGCGTAGGCTTTCGACACATACAAGCCGCCCCTGAACGGCGGCAGCAGTTTGCGCGCCACCCGGTTTTCTTCGATGGCGGGTCCAAAGCGAATGCCCAAATCGAAGCCTTGTTTGATGATGTCCACCGTGCCGTCATACATCGAAATTTCCAATTCCACCTGCGGATAGCGGCGGCAAAATTCGGCAAAGTGTGGTTTTAACACCAGCAGATAGGCGATGCGCGGCACGGTTATCCGCACCCGGCCGGTAGGTGCTTGCCCTAAATCGTGCACGCTTTCCACCGCATATTGCAACGATTTCACCGCCTCGGCGCTGCGTTCCAGCAGCAAGATACCGGCTTCGGTCAGCTCCAGCTTGCGGGTGGTGCGGTTGAACAGCGGCAGGCCGATGTGTTGTTCCAATTGTTTCAACGATTTGCTCACCGCAGGCGAGCCGATTTCAAGTTGGCGGGCGGCGGCGGAAATGCTGCCTTGGGCGGCGATGGCGTGGAACACGGTGAGTTGGCCGTAGATGGCGTTGTGCATGATTGTTTCCTTTTGGGAAAATATAGTTGTGCTTATCATAATCTATTCATGGGTAATCAAGCAATCTATACTGTGCTCAATTCATCCATCGGCTATCTTTAGGAGCAAACAATGAGCCCAGTATTAATCATTTCGGGACACCCGAATTTAGCGCAATCCGGCGCCAACCAAACCATTCTCGCCGCCTTACAGCAAGGCTTGGGTGAGGCCGCCGAAATCCGCCGTTTAGACCGCCTGTATGCCGACGGCAATATCGACGTGGCCGCCGAACAAGCCGCCTTGCGTGCCGCCGAGGTGGTGGTGTGGCAGTTTCCGCTGCATTGGTATGCGCTGCCTGCGCTGATGAAAAAATACCTCGACGAGGTGTATGTCTACGGCTTTGCCCACGGCAGCGGCGGCACCGCCCTGCACGGCAAAAAACTGTTGGCGTCGTTTACCGCCGGAGCGCCGGGCGAGCTGTATCAAACCGGCAAGGCGATGAATTTCCCGATGGAAGCGTTTTTGCCGCCGTTGCAGCAAAGCGCTACCCTGTGCGGCATGGAGTGGCAGCCGCCGGTGTATTCCACCGGCATGACGTATATTCCCGGTGTCAACAGCGCCGAGGATTTGGCGGTGGTGCAGGCAAAAGCCCGCGCACACGCCGAACGGGTGCTGGCACAGATCCGCAGCCTGATTTAAGGAGGCCATTATGTCTTTAAGCAAATGGCTGCTGGCCACCGCACTGGCGAGCAGCACCTTGGCACAAGCCGTGCCGATTGTGAACCTGTTTGAACTGGGCGTTGCCGCCGGTAAAAACGCCGACTATCAGGCCGTGGGCGAACACAACATCACCACCTCGATTGCCGACGAAGACGGCACGCTGGCGATGTATTCCGTGCGAAGCAAAGCCGATGCAAACCTGGCCTATATGTTTGAAATCTATGCCGATGAGGCGGCGTATCAAGCCCATTTGCAATCGCCGCAATATCAGGCTTTTTTACAGGCAGCCCCAAACATCCTCACCGACCACAAGCAGAAAACCGAGCTGGTGCCGCGGTTTTTGGGCGACAAAAAAATCGCGCCCGGCGCCGATACTCGCACCAATTTGGTGGTGGTCGAAGTCAAACCACAGTTCAATCAAGACTTTTACCGCTTGGTCAGCGCAGAAATGCAGCAATCGCTGCAAGCCGAAAACGGCGTGCTGGCGATGTATGCCGCTACCGCCAAAAATGCGCCGCAGCGTTGGTATTTCTTTGAAATTTACGCCGATGAAGCGGCGTACCAACGCCACCGCCAAACACCGCACTTTCAGCATTACCTGCAAAACAGCTCGGCAATGGTGCAAGACAAACAGTTTATTCAAATCCAGCCGATGCTATTGGGCAATAAAGGCTACCTGAACTTTCAGGCAGCCCCGCCGCAAAGCGAAGCAACACAGGAGTATTCAAAATGAGCCATCCCGCCTATTTTATTCTTGAAGTGGCCATTAAAGACCACGAAGCCATGCAGCCCTATCTGGACAAAGCCGCCGCCACACTCACCGCATTCGGCGGCGTGCCGATTGCCGGCAGCGGCAACATCGTACCGCTCGAAGGCGACGCACCCGCAGCCGGCAGCAAAGTGGTGATGCTGCGGTTTGACAGCATGGAAACCGCGCAAGCCTGGTACCACTCGCCCGCCTACCAAGCCATCCTCGGCCACCGCCTGCAAGCGGCAGACAACCGCGCGTATTTGGTGGAAGGCGTAGCTTAGTTTTAATCGTAATCAAATAACCATGCCGTCTGAAACCGCACTTTGAGTGCCGCAGTTTCAGACGGCATTTTTTCTTGCAATAAATCCCAATTAGGACTATAATTCAGTCCTAATTAAGACTTAAAAAGGGGTTTATGCAGAAAATTCAACACAACATCAATGCCTTATTCAATCACTTTAATGAGATTATCGGGCTGTATCGGCAATTGGCAAAACGCTTGGGCGTGGGCTACAACACGCTGGCGGTGCTGTATTGCATTTATCTTAATCAACAATGCACGCAAAAAATGATTTGTGAGAGCTGGTGGCTGCCCAAGCAAACGGTGAACAATCTGACCCAAGAAATGCTGGGCAAGGGCTGGCTGGAACAGGCGGACGACGCATCACCGGGGCGGGGCAAGCTGTTGCGGTTTACCGCTGAAGGGCTGGCATTTGCCGAGCCGATTGTGCAGGCGGTGATGCAGGCGGAGCAGGCAACGTTTACCGCACTTGGCGATGAACGCTGTGAAGCCATAATCGGCTTTACCGCACGCTATGCCGAGCTTTTTAAACATTATTCTGATTTGAATACTGATACCGAATAAGGGGAAAAATGATTTGGTTTTTATTAATGATTTCCATTGTCACCGAAGTGTTTGCCACCAGCATGTTAAACGCCAGCCAAGGCTTTAGCCGCCCGCTGTACGGCGTGGCGGCACTCGCCTTGTATGCCGTGTCGCTGGGTGTGCTTGCCAAAGTGATGACCGGGCTGCCGGTGGGCATTGTTTATGCGGTGTGGTCGGGCATGGGGGTTGTGCTGATTTCGGCAATCGGCTGGTTTTTCTTCAAGCAAAAATTGGACTTGCCCGCCTTTGTCGGGCTGGCGATGATTATCGGCGGTGTGTTGGTGATTAATTTATTTTCCCATTCCAGCGTTCATTAGCGGTGAAAAAGAACATGCCGTCTGAAACCGCACTTTCAGACGGTCTGCTTTGGCTTAATTATTTCCATTATGGAAATAATGATTTTGCAAAAGCCTATCTAGTAAAGGGTAATAGGCATCTTTATACTGCTTGCATCGAAACAAACTGATTACTGAAACAGCAAGAGGAATCCAAGCATGAACACATTATCTAAAACCGCCCCGAAAATCGCACCCAAAATCGCATTGGGCACTTGGTCTTGGGGCGCGGGCTTTGCCGGTGGCGACCAAGTATTCGGCAACCATTTGAGCGAGGCACAAATGCAGGCGGTGTTTGATGCCGCGACCGAAGCCGGTTTAAACCTGTGGGACACCGCCGCCGTGTACGGCATGGGCAGCTCGGAAACCGCATTGGGCGCACAAACCCGCCGCCATTTGCAAAACCACCGCCGCGACAGCCTGCTGATTTCCACCAAGTTCACCCCGCAAATCGCCGACGCCCAATCCGCCACGCCGGTGGCCGATATGCTGGCGCAAAGCTGCGAACGCCTCGGCACCGACCACATTGACTTGTATTGGGTGCACAACCCCACCGATGTCAACCGCTGGACGAATCAGTTTGTGCCGCTGCTGAAAAGCGGCAAAATCAAAGGCTTTGGCGTGTCCAACCACAATCTTGAGCAAATCAAATTGGTGAACGACACCCTCGCCCAAGCAGGCTGCCGCATCGCCGCGGTGCAAAACCACTACAGCCTGCTGTACCGCGCTTCGGAACACGCCGGGATTTTGGAGTACTGCCAAGCCAACGGCATCACCTTTTTTGCCTATATGGTGCTGGAGCAAGGCGCATTGAGCGGGCGCTACAACAGCCAAAACCCGCTGCCCGAAGGCAGTGGCCGCGCCGAAAGCTACAACAAGGTGCTGCCGCAACTGCAAACCCTCACCGATGCCATGCAGCAAATCGGCGCACGCTATCAGGCAAATGCGGCACAAATCGCCATCGCCTGGGCGATTGCCAAAGGCACCTTGCCGCTGATCGGCGCCACCAAACCGCAGCATGTTACTGATGCCGCCGCAGCCGCCGCTATTGTGTTAACCACTGAGGAAATCGCCACGCTGGAGCGCTTGGCCGAGCAAACCGGGGTGGATACCAAAGGCGCATGGGAGCCGGAGATGGCGTAAGCCAAGGGCATGATAGTCAAGGTAAAGTCCGTCTGAAACCGCACTTTGCGTTTTTTTCACTATATTTGAACAAAAGCAAGTCCGCGGCCATTGTGACGCAGAACAGGCGTACTTGCTCGGCTCGCTGCAATACGGCAGCGACATTGTTTCCTCCTCGCTGATGGCGATGTGGGAGCAGAAGCAGGTTTTGTTAATATATGCCGTCTGAACTTAGCACAAGCAAAATGCGCTTTCAGACGGCCTTGTTTGCTTAGGGTCGGGCCTTACACACTCACTTAATGGGCTTGTCTGATAGGCCGCAAGCATACTTGAATTTTGTTATAGAATCGTTCAGTCAAATCCCAGTCAAGCAAATCTTAGAATTCAAGCAATTGATTTTATTTTAGTTTATCTTAATCACGGCTCATTTTTCAGGCAGTCAGTCAAATCCCGGTCAAGCAAATTTATGCCCAAAATGGAATATAACGTCTTGATTTGGTGCCTGCGGTTTCATCATAGGGCTTAATCATTTTCGCCTCAATGGTTTGCTTAATCACACGGCTGACCATTGCACTATTATCTACATCAATTCCAAAGCGCTCTCTAAGTGAAGCATTACTCATTGGTTCACGGCTAAGATATTTCAACACAGAATGCAAATAACATGCCCTGATTCGCTCGTTTCTATCAGTGTTTTTAAAGTCGCGATATGCAAACAAAACGCTCCTCGTATGTTCTGTAAATACTTCAAATAGCGGTGCAGGAAGTTGATAAATCTCCGTTTGCATCACCACCTTATCAATGCCGCTACCCCGTTCTTCACAAATATTCATCCGCCGCAATAATGCGGCAATTCCTTCGTTACGGCTACGCGGTGGATTATCCACAAAACGATCAACTGCGACCAAAGGTACACCGGGATTAGTGATTTCAATGCGATGCTCGAATACCTCAATCATCGGACTTGTGCCCGAGAGTGTAAAATCCTGATGAATAATCGCATTGGCTATCAACTCACGTAATGCCAGCTCAGGGTACATCGGCACCTCACGTCGAAAAACCGAACCAATTTCTTCATTGCTCGGTAAAATCAAGGTTAACGTACGGATAATATTCTCATAATCAACGGCATAGCCCTGATTGAATTCGACCTCTCTAAAGGTTTCAAGTTTATTGCTGCCTTTATATTGGATAAGACGCACCGTTTTTCTTGCCAATGATGGAAAATCGGATAGTTTTTTTGCAAACAAGACGGCTCCCAAATGAGTGATATCCCAGTGCTTGCTTTCGCTTTGGCAAATCACACCATCCTGTTCCAAGGCTTTTAGCTGCTCTTCCCGCGTGCTTGGCATTGGTTGCGACAGTAATTCGAAATACCCATTCACATTAATCAATTGAAATACTGTTTCCACCGAATTTTCTGATTTTGCAACAGTTTGTTCAAACGGTTGGCGATCAAACACCCGCCACAATTCACGCTCTTTTTCAGTAAATTCCCGCAATTTTTTGGTGCTGGATTGTACCCGGATAAACTCTGTGCCATCAAAACGCACTGGAGTATGTGACGCGGGTTGGATTTCCAAAATGACTATTTGCTTTTCATTTGAAGATAAAAACACATGAAAACAAAAATTAATTTTGGGCTTCAATTTTTGTAGAAGCCAGTTTTCAAGTGCTTGCTGTTTATGACGGGCAGCGCCAGGATTAAATGTGGTACCGAGAATCTGGTGAGTATTGTCCTCGATACCCCACAATACATAAGCACTTTTTTTGCCGTAAAGTGCTGCAGAATTAGCAAGTGCAGAAATATTCTGACCTATTATTTCAGGATCAGCATTATTGTGTTTGAACTCCACCCATTCTGTTTCTGATGGCAATCGGATAAGCTCTTGCAGCAATCCTTGTAAGGTCTCTTGATTATGCTCCATCATCTTTATCGTTTCTCTACTTTTTAGTTTTCAGTCAAATCCCAGTCAAGCAAATTGTAAAATTCAAGCAATTGATTTTATTTTGATTTATTTTAATCAAGGTTCATTTCTTAGGCAGTCAGTCAAATCCCGGTCAAGCAAATTCACTCAACTTTTCCGATAGGGATTGGTAATTTGAATCGCATTCAGGGTCAAACTGCAATATGCAATCATTACTGAAAACAGAATCACACCATTTACTTTACCGCACGTATTTCAATCAAATTTGAATTGATTATAGCGTAAACATCTTGTTTGCACAGCGTAATATGCCAACATATTCTGATAAGGGCTTCTTCAGAAAAATGCAAGGCCATCTGAAACCGCACTTTGCTTTTTTGAACAAGCGAATGGGTTTCAGGCAGCCTTTATCTTCAATAAACCTACGCCCGTTCTTTTCTGAAGCCGTCTTTCAAAATCGCCCACAGCGTTTTCCAGGCGGAATAACCGGGTTGCGGCGGCAAGCCGGAGCCGAGCAGGTGCAGTTGTTTGGTGTACCAATACAGCTCCAAAAATCCGCTGACTTTTTGGTCGATCATCTTCACGCCCGTGCGCACCGGCGGGGTGGCCACTTTTTGCACGCTGCCGTTGAGTAATTGATCCGCCACATCGGGCATGATGGCAAACGGTTTGGCCATGCCCACCATGTCCACACTGCCGTCGGCAAGGGCGTCGTTCATGGCCGCCAGGCTGCGAAAGCCGCCGGTAATCACCAAAGGCGTGGTGCCGATCACGGTGCGGGCTTGTTCGGCATAGTCCAGAAAATAGGCTTCGCGGCGGCGGGTGCTGTCTTTCACGCCTTCCATCATCGCCGGGCTTTCGTAGTTGCCGCCCGACACTTCCAGCCAATCCACGCCCAATTCTGCCATTTTTGCCAACACCTGCACCGATTCATCGGCGCTGAAGCCGCCTTTTTGAAAATCGGCGGAATTGAGTTTCAACGCCACGATAAAGCCGCTTGAGGTTTGGCGGCGGATTTCGTGATAAACCGCCACCAATATGCGCATACGGTTTTCCAAACTGCCGCCCCATTCGTCACGGCGGCGGTTGTGGTGCGGCGATAAAAACTGGCTGAGCAGATAGCCGTGGGCGGCGTGGATTTGCACCCCGGAAAACCCGGCTTTTTCGGCAATCGCGGCACTGCGCCCGAAGCGGGCAATGATGTCGCGGATTTCATCGGCGGCCAGCTCGCGCGGCGGATTGAACAAGGCCGATAATTCTTTCGACAGCGGCACGGCGCTCGGTGCCACAGGCTGTTGGTTCACATTTTTGGGAATCTGCTTACCGGGATGGTTGAGCTGCATCAGCAGTTTAGTGCCGTTTTGCGTGCCTGCCGCCGCCCATGCGCGCAGCGTGGCCAAATCGCGCTCGTCTTCCACCACGGTGGTGTCGAAATTGGCGGCAAAACGGCGGTCAACCATCACATGCCCGCTAATCAATACCGCCGCGCCGCCTTTTGCCCAAGTGTCGTACAGGCGCACCAGCGCATCGCCCGGGGCATTGTGCGGTGCCAGCTGCTCGTCCATGGAGGCCTTATACAGGCGGTTTTTCAGGGTGGTGCCGTTGCTTAAAACCAACGGCGCGGCAATGGTTAAATCAGATGGGTTCATCGGGTGTTTTCTTTCGGGTTTGAGGGATTATCGGGTAACAAATGCGGCGGCAGCTCGGCTTCCAGCGCCTCCACCAACGAGCGCAGCCGCTGAATCGGGCAGGGATGAAGCTCGTTGTAATCTTGGTTGATGGCATAAAAACGCTCATTGCCCGCCTGCGCCACCCGCACCAAATCCGCCTGCCGCATCAGCTTCAAATGATGCGACACCGCCGGGCGGGAAAGCGGCATCAGCTCGGTTAAGCGGTTGACATTCAAGCTGCCGTGTTCGGCCAGCAGCAATAAAATCGTTTGCCGGTGCGGATCGCCCAAGGCGGTAAACAAAGGCAAACAGGCGGCAAGATGGGCTTGGATGGCGTTCATGGTGGCTTAGTCCAAATGTTTGAGTGTTTAAAAATTTAAACGCAGTATAATATTTTCATAGGCAACCGTCAACTTAGCGTCAATTAAAATTAGCGGCCAGAGACCTTTGCAAAAAAATAGCTGCCGCACCCGCGCAGGCGGGTGCCTAGTCTGAAGCACAGCTTCAGCTTGAACCAGCCAACCTTATAAATATGCAACTTTTTGATTCATATTGTTTTTAAAAAAAAGAAACGTGAGCAGACAAGCAAAGCTACGCTTTGCACTGGGCACCCGCCTACGCGGGTGCGACGCACGGGAAATTTTGCAAATGTCTCGGCCAGTCGCAGACAATACAGCGAGTACGGCAAAGCGAAGCCAATGCCGTATTGTGCTGATTTTAATTGACAATAACACGCCGTCTTGCGACCGGCAAAACACCAGGCCGTCTGAACCGCACTTTCCCCTTTTCAAGCAGGCGAAAGGCGTTCAGACGGCCTGTTTATCATTGCGGTTAAACTCAAGCGTTGCCAAAGCAACATCCCGCCCCTTGTATATTCAAAATAAAGTATACTAGCAACACAGCACCGAATCGTTATCCACAGCTTGACCGCCCCTAGAGCATCAACTCGTCTTGTAGCGTAGGCGTGGATAACGTTCATCAACAAAACCGAACAGTTGAAATAACGAAACCCGAATACAAGGCTGGTTAATGATGAACAACACTCCGATTTATTGTGGCATTGATGTTGCTAAACGTTCTCTTGTCGTTGGATTAACCGACAAGAAAAAAACAAAAACACA
>NZ_VDHB01000063.1:0-22916 GCF_006227735.1 Testudinibacter sp. 'clade 2' | reverse complement strand
GATCAACAGACCCTATAACAGGAGAACTTTTTTATGGAATTAGTATTCATTCGTCACGGTTTCAGTGAGTGGAATGCCAAAAACTTATTCACCGGCTGGCGTGATGTCAACCTGACCGAACGTGGCATCGAAGAAGCCAAATCTGCCGGACAAAAATTGAAAGCAGCCGGTTTCGAATTCGACATCGCATTCACTTCCGTGTTAACCCGTGCCATCAAAACCTGTAATATCGTGTTGGAAGAAGCCGATCAATTGTGGATTCCACAAGTCAAAAACTGGCGTTTGAACGAACGTCACTACGGGGAATTGCAAGGGCTGGATAAAAAAGCTACCGCAGAAAAATACGGTGACGAACAAGTTCACATCTGGCGCCGTTCGTATGACACTTTGCCACCATTATTATCACAAGACGATCCAAATTCGGCTCACAATGACCGCCGTTATGCCCATTTGCCAAGCGATGTAGTGCCGGACGGTGAAAACCTGAAAGTGACTTTAGAGCGCGTGTTGCCATTCTGGGAAGATCAAATCGCCCCTGCGTTATTGAGCGGTCAACGCGTTTTAGTCACTGCACACGGCAACTCCTTGCGTGCGTTGGCAAAACACATTGAAGGTATTTCTGATGCGGATATTATGGATCTGGAGATCCCAACCGGTCAGCCGTTAGTGTACCAATTGGATGACAACTTAAAAGTGGTTAAAAAATACTATCTGTAATTTAACCAAATAGCGTAATGCTAACCGCACTTGCTGATCTCATCGGTCAAAGTGCGGTTTTTTGTATCCGTTGAGTGCGATTTGACAATATTTGTACAGTCTTGCCTAGTTTTATTTGGTTAAAGCAGGCAAGAGCGGTTATACTTACCGCTTACCTATTCATTAATTTATTTTTACGGACTAAGATTTAAATGGAAGATTTTATCCCTAAGGCTGTCGAATTTGCGGGCAATCACACAATCATGGTCGTGGCTTGGGTCGTGGTTTTCATCGGGGTGATCGTCACCTTTGCCAAATCGGCAACCTCTGCAGTCAAAGTGATCAACAATATGCAGTTGACGCAACTGATCAACAAAGAACACGGCGTGGTGGTTGATGTTCGCAGCAACGACGAATTCAAACGCGGACACATCATCGGCAGCGTGCAAGCATTACCAAGTGAGATTAAAAACCGTACCGCCAGCATTTTGGAAAAACATAAAGCGGTTCCGGTGATTGTGGTCGATGCCAGTGGATTAGGCTCTGAAGCCTTGGCAAATCAGCTGCACAAACAAGGTTTTGCTCAGGTTTATAGCCTGAAAGAAGGCATCGGTGGCTGGCGTGGCGCCAATTTACCACTGGTGAAACACTAATTTCCTTTATTCTTAAAATTTCAAATCAGGGAGCTGACAATGGCTGATGAAAACACACAAGATGCAGTAAATAACGAAGAAGCCGTACAACCGACACTGCAAATCCAACGAATTTATGTCAAAGACGTCTCTTTCGAAGCACCGAATCTGCCGACTATTTTCCAACAAGAGTGGAAACCACAGTTGAAATTCGATTTAAACACCGAAACCGTTGAACTGGCTGAAGGCTTATACGAAGTTTGTTTAAATCTGACCGTCGAAACCACCTTGGAAGACAGCAACGACATCGCTTTTATCTGTGAAGTCAAACAAGCCGGCGTATTCACCGTATTAGGCTTGGAAGGCGTTCAGCTGGCGCACTGCCTGACCGCACAATGCCCGAACATGCTGTTCCCGTATGCACGTGAACTGATCTCCAGCTTGGTCAACCGTGGCACCTTCCCAGCGTTGAACCTGTCTCCGGTCAATTTTGATGCACTGTTTATGCAACAACTGCAAGCACAGCAAGAAGCTGCGGAACCAGCCACCGAAACAACGCACTAAGCATTAATTTCTCTCAACATACAAAAATCGCAGGCAATTGTCTGCGATTTTGTTTTATAACTTTCCCACTTGTTGCAAAATTATTGCATAGCACTTTTAGCGTATGTATGATATTACATAGAAATACTATATGCGAGAGGACTAAATAATGACCTTGTCTGTAAAACCAATCCCAATCCAAGCAACGACTAAACAAGATTATCTTGCACAAATTCAATCCGTTGAAATGCAACGTATAAAACTGCGCGCGCTAATCGAGCAGGCAGAAGAAAGCCGGTTTGAACAGTGGGAAAATATGGAAGCTGATCTGGATGCTATTTTTCATGAATAAACGCCAGCTTGTTCGTTCCAATGCTGTCCTTCAAGATCTCAATGAAATTGCTGAATATGGGCGACGCTATTTCTCTGCTGAAACAAACCAAAAATTTAAAAACGGATTAGTTCATACACTAAACATACTGTGCGATTTTAATATGGTACTTGGAACAGCCAGAAATGATATTAAACCCAATCTACTGATGTTTCCTTATCAACGTTACAATTTATATTTTTATCGTACTGAAACACAAATTATTTTATTACGGATATTACGTAGTGAAGTCGATACACTGGACCCATCAAATTTTCCTTTTTTTTAGATAACATAAATAACCATAAAATAAACGTTAAAAATAAAAAAGCTAACCAAGGAAAGAATATGACCACCGCTCTGACCAATACCCCAATCACCGTGCTTGGTGCCGGTTCGTTCGGCACTTCATTAGCCATTGCGTTTTCGCGCAACGGCTACCCGACTTATCTGTGGGGACACGATCAACATCATCTGCAACGTTTAGCGGATGAACGGCAAAATAGCCAATTCTTGCCAGATATTACCTTTCCCGATTCCTTGATTATCGAACCTAGCTTACGCAAAGCAATTCAGGCATCGCGCGATATTTTACTGGTGGTGCCCAGCCATGTATTCGGCGATGTGATTGCTCAGATAAAGCCATTGCTGAGAGATGACAGCCGCTTGATTTGGGCGACTAAAGGATTAGAAAGGGATAGCGGACGATTATTGCAAACGGTGATCAAAGAACAGCTCGGCAGCCACTATCCGCTGGCGGTGCTGTCCGGCCCAACCTTTGCCAAAGAGCTGGCAAACGGCTTGCCAACTGCGATTGCGTTGGCTTCCGATAATGTCCAATTTGCACGCGAGGTTCAAACCCGGATTCATTGCAGCAAAAATTTTCGAGTGTATATCAACAACGACATGATCGGGGTGCAACTGGGCGGCGCGGTTAAAAACGTGATCGCCATCGGTGCCGGCATTTCCGACGGCATGGGCTTCGGTGCCAATGCGCGTACCGCACTTATCACTCGCGGCATTGCCGAAATCACCCGCTTAGGGTTATCATTGGGCGCACAGCCGGAAACCTTTATGGGCATGGCGGGCTTAGGTGATTTGGTGCTGACCTGCACCGATAATCAGTCGCGTAACCGCCGCTTTGGCTTGATGTTGGGGCAAGGTTTCAGCGCCCAGCAAGCGTTGGATAATATCGGACAAGTAGTCGAAGGGTTTTACAACACCAAAGAGGCGCATTTGTTAGCACAACGGCAAGGGATCGAAATGCCGATCACCGAACAGATTTATCAAGTACTGTTCTGTGGTAAAGATGCGCGTGATGCGGCATTGGCGCTGTTGGGGCGTGAACGCAAAGAAGAATATAGCAAAGAGTGAGAATTATGACCGAAATGTCTCCGCAAAAACTGTTGGATTTATGGCTATCGATCCGCAATGAAGCCAAAGAATTGGTGGACAACGAACCGATGTTGGCCAGTTTTTTCCATGCCACCATTTTGAAACACTACGATCTCGGCTTGGCACTGAGCTATATTTTAGCCAACAAGCTCTCAAATCCGATTATGCCGGCGATTGCGCTGAAAGAGATTATCGAAGAGGCTTACCAAAATCACCCCGACCTGATCGCCTATGCCGCCAGCGACTTGCTCGCCGTGCGCGAACGCGATCCGGCGGTGCAGATGTTCTCCACGCCGTTGCTGTATTTGAAAGGCTATCATGCGTTGCAAAGTTACCGCATCACCCACTATCTGTGGAAAAGCGGTAGAAAAGCCTTGGCAATTTATCTGCAAAATCAAATTTCAGTGGCGTTTGATGTCGATATTCACCCTGCGGCACGCATCGGCAAAGGGATTATGCTCGACCATGCCACCGGCATTGTGGTCGGCGAAACGGCGGTGATCGAAGATGATGTTTCGATTTTGCAAGGGGTCACCCTCGGCGGAACCGGCAAAGAGTGCGGCGACCGCCACCCGAAAGTGCGCGAAGGCGTGATGATCGGTGCCGGAGCGAAAATTCTTGGCAATATCGAAGTAGGGCGCTTCGCCAAAATCGGCGCCGGCTCGGTGGTGCTGCAACCTGTGCCGGAATACGCCACTGCCGCCGGTGTGCCCGCCAAAATCATCGCCCAACAGCAAAAAACTAAACCCTCATTTGAAATGGATCAGTATTTTGACGATTGCGGTGAGCAGTCGGAATACGAATTTCGGAATATTTAATTCATTTTGTTGAGTCAAAGTGCGGTTGAAACCGCACTTTTCAGCGATTACGCCAACAACCCAAACGCATAACGCGCCAAGCTGAACGCAATCAGCCACATAATACAGCCGATAACAAAATCCAACACACGCCAAGTGGCTGGACGTTTGAACAGCGGAATCAGCAGTCTGGCGCCGTAGCCTAAGCCAAAAAACCATAAAGCGGAGGCAAACACCGCGCCGAGTAGAAATTGCAATTTTTGTTCAAACAGCAGGGTCGAGGCGATGCCGCCGATAATCACTACGGTGTCGAGGTAAACATGCGGATTGAGCAGGGTTAAGCCCAAGGTAATCAACACGGTTTTGAGCGCACTTTGCGACGATGATCCCGTTTGATCAAGGCTTAAACCGCTGTTGCCTTGATAGGCACTGCGAAAGGCTCGTACGCCGTAAACCAATAAAAATAGCGCGCCAACCACCGCCAACGCCAGTGTTGCCATTGGGCTTTGCCCGATTAAGCTGCCAAATCCCATCACACCGATGCAGATCAAGATAAAATCACACACAAAACAGGTGAGCGACACCCAGAAAATATGCCGTTGCAGTAAGCCTTGCTTCAGCACAAATGCATTTTGTGCGCCGATTGCCACAATCAAACTACCGGAAACCAAGAATCCTTGAATAAGTTGTTCCATATTAAGCCACTTTTTTATAGGTTGATATTCGGATTAACCGCATTGGCAAAACCCAACTGCCGCCAGGCTTCATATACCGTCACCGCCACCGCATTGGACAAATTCATGCTGCGGCTGTTCGCCACCATCGGCAAACGGATTTTTTGTGCCAACGGCAGGCTGTCTAAAATCGGCTTTGGAATACCCCGGGTTTCCGGCCCGAACATCAAAAAGTCGCCCAACTGATAGCACACTTCGGCATGGTTCGGCCCGCCTTTGGTGGTTAACGCAAACAACCGTGTCGGTTTGGCTTGCTGCAAAAACTCTTCAAATGACGGGTATTTTTTAATTTCGGCAAATTCGTGGTAATCCAAGCCCGAACGACGTAGTTTTTTGTCGTCCCAAGCGAAACCCAGCGGCTCGATCAGGTGTAAACGAAAGCCGCAGTTGGCGCATAAACGGATGATATTACCGCTGTTTTGCGGAATTTCCGGCTGATATAATACAATGTCTAACATAATTTTTAAGTTTAAAAATAAAAAGCAAACTATACCACTCTTGCCTATTTAAACAAGTGCTGAAAGCCACTTTAAAATTGGATAGAATGCGTTATACCGTTATCAACACGCAAAGCAAACAGAGAGCAATCATGCCTGAATTACCTGAAGTCGAAACAACCCTACGCGGCATCGCACCGTTTGTATTGGGGCAACAAATCGAGCAAATCCGTGTCCACCGCAGCAAATTGCGTTGGGAAGTCAGCCCCGAACTCAGCGAGTTTTACAACGTGCGTATCACCGGCTTGCAGCGACGCGCCAAATATCTGATTTTAGAAACCGAACAGGGTTATATTGTCGGACATCTAGGGATGTCGGGATCGTTACGGATTGTGGATATAGATGATGAAAGTGCAGTGCAGGATAAACACGATCATCTAGAGTTTATTTTTACCAACGGTAAGATTTTGCGCTATAACGATCCACGCCGTTTCGGCGCTTGGCTATGGACGGAAACCTTAGCCGATTTTCCGCTGTTCGCCAAGCTCGGCCCCGAACCGCTGTCCGAGGAGTTTAATGCCGATTATTTTTGGCAAAAAAGCCGCAATAAAAATACCCCGGTCAAATCGTTTGTGATGAACAATGCGGTGGTGGTCGGTGTCGGCAATATTTACGCCAACGAAACCCTGTTTTTATGCGGCATTCACCCGCTTACTCCCCCAAGCCAATTAACGCGCACACAATGCTATAAACTGGTCGAACAGGTGAAACAGGTATTAAAAGACGCAATCCGTCAAGGCGGCACATCGTTAAAGGACTTTGTGCAACCGGACGGTCGCCCCGGCTATTTTGCACAACAGCTGTATGTGTATGGTAAAGTCGGTGAACCTTGCCCGACTTGCGGCACCAAAATCGAAAGTGCGGTTATCGGGCAACGGAATAGTTTTTATTGTCCACGATGTCAGGTAGCATGAGAACCTATTGCAAGCAACAAAAATCATGCTTGACGTAAAACACAAGAAATCTTATTATCTAATTATGAAATACTAATCATCAGAGGAAATGATGAATCGTATCGAATGGACAATGAAGGCAGTTAAACAACTGTTGAAAATAGACACTCGTTATGTAAAAGCCATTAAAGACAGCGTCGCTGAACTTGCTGAGTTTCCGCTGCTTTCACTCGATATAAAAAAGCTACAAGGGTTGGAAAATCAGTACCGCATAAGAGTGGGTAAGTATCGCGTGATTTTTGACGTAGTGAACGGTGAACCCCGAATTATCAGCATTAAAGCAATCAAGCGTAGAACAGATCAAACCTATAATTAGGGGGATTTATGAAATTACAATATATCCAAGACAATAGCGGCAAGAATTTATTTGTCGTGTTGCCAATTGAAGAATATCAAAAATTACAAAACTATAAGCAAATCGCAACCTTAGATGATGACAATGAAAGCAACTGGGAGGAGGTGCCTTATCAAGCAAGCTCAAATGATGATGTGACCATTCCACACGAAGTAATGAATATTATGTTTGAGCAAAATATTAGTTTGCTTGCTGCCTGGCGGCAATTTCGTGGATTGTCGCAATATACTGTTGCTGAACAAACTGGCTTAACCCAATCCGCCATTTCCCAAGCGGAAAAAAAAGGCTCTAAACCACAACAAAAAACCTGTGAGCGCTTAGCTGTGGTTTATGGCTGCCTTGCCGAACAACTGGTGATGTAACTCAATAGCCAGCACTTGCAAATGATATCTTCGGGTTTGTAACCATTGGCAGAGCAAAACCACAAATAGATTTATCGCTTATTTTTGTGTGCGGCAAGCACTCGCTCAACCTGCGCAATCACCTGTTGCGTCTGAATCTGTTGCATCAAATCTTTGCCTTTGGCGCGGGTCGCCCAAGGCAGTTCCGCCGAGGGTTTGCCATATTGCGCCTGAATATTTTGTTCATACACCGACACTACATTGGCCAGATTGTTATACGGTGCGGTGCGCAGCGGATTGTGCACCGCATATAATCCAATCACCGGTGTGCCTTGCGTGGTTGCCATATGCGCCGGACCGGAATCCGGCGAAATCAGCAAATCCACTTGACTGATCAACGCCACTAGCTGTAACAGCGAGGTTTTACCGACCACATTAGTCAACGCAATACCGCACTTTTGTGCAATTTCAGCTGCCATCGCCACTTCGCGTGGTGCAGGCGACCCCGCAAGAATGACGTTGATGTTCTGCTCAGCAGCATAACGAGCCACCGCCACATACCCCTCGACCGTCCAATCTTTTTCTGCTTTACTGGAACAAGGGCAAATCAGCAGATTTTTTCGGCTCGGATCAATCAGACTGCGGGCATACTCCCGATCTGCCGCCGTCAGTGGAATATCCCAACGAGGCGGGCTGGGCGGCACGCCGATGGCTTGCGCAAACGCCAAAAATCCGTCCAAAACATGGGGATTTTGCGGCTCGCTGATGGTGCGGTTGGTGAACAACCACTGCCCTTCACGTGCCCGTTTTTTCGCAAATCCAATTTTATACTTAGCTTTAATCCCTAGCGATAACACCGAGGCTCGAAGTGCGGTCTGCATATTCAGCAAGGCATCAAAACGCTGATTTTTCAATTGCTTCCAAATCGCCAATACAGCACGCCAACCGCACTTTTTATCAAACACCACGGTTTTCACCTTCGGCAACACCGACACCAGCTGCGCTTCGGTTTTGCCGACAATCCAGGTGATTTCCGTGCTTGGATAGTGGCGTTGGATCTGTTGCACCATGGCAATCGCATTGCACACATCACCAATCGCCGAGAGGCGCAAGATACAAATTTTTTCAGGAGCTTCGGTAAAAAGCGGTTGTTTTGAAATAACTTTCTGCATAATTAAAGGATTTTTGGTTGGGATTTGATTTATTCTAAAGTAAAATCGAAAAATTACCATGTTAATCTGCGGACAATACGATGGCTTACATTCAACACGGCAACCAATACTTTCTCCTGAATAGCGACACCGCACTGGCGCCTGAACAACTGTTTGATATTGAATATTGGCAGCAGCAGCAACGAGTGATCGGGCAAGCCAAAGGGCGTGGAATCACTTGGTTTCTGCAGGCCGATGATTTGGATATCGGCAAAAATCTGGCGCTGCGCCACTACTACCGCGGCGGCTGGTCGGCAAAATTCAACCGTGACCGCTATTTTGATTGTGCATTGAAAAACAGCCGCAGCTTTACCGAATTCGAAATGCTGCGCCGACTGCACAAAGCCGGATTACCGGTGCCACAGCCGATTGCGGCACGGGTGATCAAAAAAACCATCGGTTACCAAGCAGATATTTTGTTGCAGAAAATCGAAAACGCACAGGATTTGACCGCACTTTTACAGCAACAAACCCTGAGTGAGCCACAGTGGCAGGAAATTGGTGGCTTGATTCGGCAGATGCACGATCTGCAAGTCTGCCACCGTGATTTAAATGCGCACAATATTTTGTTACAACAGCAACAGGGGCAGCACAAATTTTGGCTGATTGATTTTGATAAGTGTGATTTTCTCAGTGGTGATAATTGGAAAGCCGATAACTTGGCACGGCTGCACCGCTCTTTTCTCAAAGAAATCGGCAGAATGCAGATTCAATTCAACGAACAAAATTGGCAACAGCTGCTCACCGGTTATCACTTTTAAGCTTTCACGTCTAAGGTCTGTTGATGTTTGGCGTGTTTTTGCTGCAACGCCTGGTATACCACTTGTGGCACAAGGGCTTGGGTATCGCCGCCGTGTAAACTGATTTCACGGATCATGGTCGAGGAAACATATGACCAACGATCGGACGGTGGAAAAAACAGGCTTTCCACACCATGGGTCAGCAAGCGGTTCAAGTGTGACAGTTGCAGCTCATATTCAAAATCCGCCACTGCCCGCACGCCGCGAATAATCGCCTTGACCTGATATTGCTTAATCACCTCGGCCAGTAAACCGGAAAAACCGATCACTTCGATATTCGCCAAGTGTCGGCATGATTGCTGCACCAGTTCAATCCGCTGTTCCAGCTCAAACAACGGCTTTTTACTGGGGCTGGCCGCCACCGCCACGATAATTTTCGGGAACAGCAACGCACTGCGTTCAATGATATCCAAATGTCCATTGGTAATCGGGTCAAATGTGCCGGGGTAGATCACGGTGGTTTGCATCTTCAACATCCTATTTCTCAAGATAAGGGCGCAATAATAACATCAAACGATCCAGTGCGCCGCGATTTTCCATTAATACCTGATAGCCTGCTTCGCCATAGCGTTGTGCCAGTGTTGGCGTTGACAGTAACCCATCGACTTGTTCCACCAACGCCTGGCTTTGACTCTCGATTTCAATCACACCGTTCACCGTTCGCAAAGCGCTGAACACCTCCGGAAAATTAAAAGTGTGTTTACCAGAGATTACCGGCAGTTTAAACGCCAACGGCTCCAGCGGATTGTGTCCGCCAATCGGCAATAAGCTGCCACCGACAAAAGCGATATCGCTGATGCCGTACATCAACATCAGCTCGCCCATTGAATCAATCAACATCACTTGCGTTTCTGCACCCGGTACTTGCTGCGCCGAACGCCGTACCGCACTTAGCCCCGATTTCTCAATCAGGTCATATACGGCTTGAAAACGTTCCGGGTGGCGTGGCACCAGCAGCAACAATAAATCAGGGTAACGTTGCAGCAAAGTGCGGTGCGCTTGCAAGATAATTTCATCTTCTCCCTGATGGGTACTGGCGGCAATCCACACCGGACGCTTGCTTGGCAGCCATGTTTGGCGTAGTTCTGCGATTTGTTGCTGTAATACCGCACTGAGACTTAAATCATACTTTAGATTGCCCATCACACTCAGACGTGATTTGTCATAATCCAAACCCAGATACCGGCTGGCACTAATGCTGTCCTGCGCGGCAATATGTGTAATTTGCGACAACATCCGGTGCACAATTTTTTTCAATTTGGCGTAACGCGTTGCCGAGCGAGCCGATAAGCGAGCATTGGCAATCACTAACGGAATATTACGTTTTGCTAACTGACCAATAAAGTTCGGCCACAATTCGGTTTCCATCACAATACAGAGCTTCGGCTGCACAAAACGTATAAAGCGTGCCATAGCAGTCGGGGTGTCATAAGGAAGATAGATGTGTGTCACGCGATTGCCAAAGGCCGATTTGACCCGTTCCGAACCGGTCGGTGTCACCGTGGTGATCGTCAGCGCCAACTGTGGATATTCAGCCAAAATCGTATTCACCAACGGCTGCGCCGCCATCACTTCGCCAACGGACGCCGCATGAATCAACACCCCATTCGGCTGTGGCGCAACATTTTTCCTGCTGTAAATGCCATAGCGTTCAGGTAACCGCTGCCGATATGCTGGGGATTTCAGGCTGCGATAAAGATTATAAAGTAGTACTAAAGGCTGAACCAGATACAATAAAACGCTATAAAGGTAGTGAAGCATAACGATTATTTTTCCTTTGAGAAAGTTAGCAGGGATTATACCCTATTCCCAACTTCTGTTAAAATACGGCAAACTATCTGAGATAAAGGATTTCCCATGTTAAAACCCACTCTTGCCGTTGCGTTGATTGTCAAAAATGAAGAAAAACACCTTGCCGCCTGTTTGGATACCGTGAAAGGTTGGGTCGACGAGATTGTGATTTTAGATTCCGGCAGCCAGGATCAAACCGAAATGATTGCCCGCCGTTATACCGATAAATTTTATCAGAACCTTAATTGGCAAGGCTTCGGCAAACAACGCCAATTGGCACAGCAATATGTAGCAAGTGATTATGTGTTATGGTTGGATGCCGATGAACGTATCACCCCTGAATTACAGCGAGCTATTCAGCAGACTGTAACTGCGGATAAACCGAATACATTATATCAAATAGGACGTTGCAGCGAAGTCTTCGGGCGTGAAATCCGTCATTCGGGCTGGTATCCGGATTGGGTTTTGCGTTTATACCGCACTTCGACAACACAATATAACAATTCGTTAGTACATGAAAAAGTGATCGAACCTGTCGGTTTTCAGATTGAAAAATTATCGGGCGATTTGCGGCATTACACCTATGAAAATTTGCATCATTATCTAACAAAATCCGCTTTTTATGCTCAAGCTTGGGCAGAACAACGACAGAAAGCAGGAAAACAGGCCAGCTTATCACAAGGTGTTATCCACGCCATCAGCTGTTTTATTAAAATGTATCTGCTCAAACGGGGATTTTTAGACGGCAAACAGGGCTTTTTATTGGCGGTATTATCGGCACATTCGACTTTCATCAAATATGCCGATTTATGGATTCGCTCCCAGACTAAAACAAAAAATTAATCCTGTTGCCAATGTTGGTGTACAAACGGAATGATTGCTGCAACCACCTCTTGAGGCTGAATGGATTGCATTTCATCGGCTTCGGCACGACTGCTAGTCGGCGTAAATGCCAAATGGCGCTCGGCTTGATTCACCGGTTGCCAGCGCAATGCTTTTGCCGAACGCTTGCTTGGAAAAAAGCCGACCGTTAAACCGTTCAAGGCTGCAGTTAAATGCAACGGTCCGGTGGAACCGGCAATAAACAGATCCGCGCAAGCCAAAGTGCGGGCAAAATCCACTAAACCATCATTTTTGGCATAAATTTTTACTCGTTCCGTGCTAAGTTGAGTTAAATTTGCCAGTTGTTCAGCTTTTTCTTGTTCTCCCGGTCCTGCGGTTAAGATAATTTGGCAAGGTAATTGTTGAACTAATCCTTGAACAATCTCAGCATATTGCAATAAATTTAAATTATTAGCCGAACCGCCACTGCCTGCGTGCACAAAAATCCATTTTTTATCTTGCTGTAAACCCAGTAAATCCACTAATTTTTGCTTTTGTTGCGCAAACTCCTGTGTGGAAAAGGTCAGATAAGGTGCTTGTACTTCACATGCACTAATACCTTGATCTTGTAAAAAAGCGCGAATTAAATCAAGATTATATTGATATTCTGGTTTTAATGATTGCGAACGGCGCTGCTTAATCCGCTTATTATATAAAAATTGGATAATTTTCGTTGCCGGAGCTAAACGGTAAGGAATTCTCGCCTTCCACATCAGCACCGCATTGTAACGATCTGAGAACAAATTAATCACCGCATCAAACTGCTTTTCACGAATGGCTTGTAAAGTTTGCGCTTGCGCCGCTTTATTACCATTCTTCCCCGCATCAATAATCACTTGGTCGATAGAAGGACAAAGCCGAGCCAAATCAGCGGTATATGCAGGCACAAGTGCGATAATTTGGCTATTCGGAATAGATTTTTTTAACATGGCGAAACTCGGCCACGCCAACATAAAATCACCCAATTTATCATTTCTAACTACTAAGATTTTTTTCATCATCATCTCCTACCTATTTGAACCAATCTGCGGAAATATCAGTAAGGTGAATTTGATTAATATTATCCGGATAAAACAAGATATGTGTTTCCGCCTGATTATTTGGATGCCAATGGGCAAAATTAATCGGATCTTTTTGTTTATCTTGATAAAAGGCAATGAGTTTTTTATTTAATCCACTGGCAATATGCACAATTGAAGTATCAGGGGAGATAACCCATTCAACCTGTCGAATAATTGCAATGGAATCAAAAATCGTTTTTGTATTTTGATAAATAATAACATTATCATATTGCGCAGCAATAGACTGCAATTGCGCAGTGACTTGTGGATAGGTCAATAATGCTATCATTTTTTGTGGGCAAAGTGCGGTTAGATACTCTAATAATGCGATTATATTGCTGAGATTTAGTTTTCTTGAACTGGCAGCGCCAAAACAATTGATAGCAATAAATGGCCTTGTATTATATTGCCGAAGAAATTCACTGATATTTTTTTCACTTTGAATATCACAAGGAATATCATACTGTTGATTAATCTGTTCAATTCCCAATAAATGCAGCGCATTAGCATAAACTTCAGCAAAATGCTGGCCGGAAGTATTCATGTTTAAATTAAACAACTGATAGTGTTGTTTTTGATAACCGAGATTGATCTTAGCATTAATTAAACGAATTAATAATAAATCTCGGTTGCGTAAGAAAACAGTTGGATCGATTAATACATCATATTTTTCTTTTCTTATCTGCAAAGCGATGCGAATATAATCTAGAATATTTTTCTTCTTCACTCGATAAATTTTATCGATATAAGTATTACGGGAAAAAAAAGTATCATCGCTACAAACTACGCCAATTTTTATTGCTGGATTATATTTTTTCAGCTCACGAAAAACAAAAGAGCTAACAATATAATCGCCAATTTTTCCGTCTTGACGCAGGAACAGTACGCTTTTTAGCTCGATGTTATCAGGCATAGGTTTAGTTTTGTCTAGGATCCATTTGCCTAATGCAATACGCCATTGGCGCAATTGATATTTTATTTTTTTCATCTTTGTATCAAATCAATCGTTCTTACAAAAAAGCCCGCATTGCGGGCTGTTAATATATTAGAGAAACTTATTTTTTCTCAACTTGTTCTTTCAAGGTTTGGATACCTTGTGCCGCTTCCAGCAATTTAGTCGTTGCTTGTTGTTGTAAGGTCACCAGCGCTTGTTGCTGCTCTGCGGTTGGTGGGGTGACAACGTAAGTGGCTGAGTCTGTCATTAATTTGATGAAATCATCAAAACCAGAAGTAAATTTGCCTTGTAACGCTTTGGCTTCAGCCGTTTTGATTTTTAAACCTTCAACACTGGCTTTGATTTCTTTATATTTATCTGCAATTTTGTTGAAGATTACCGCTTGATCTTCCGGTGTTGCCGCACTCATCAGCTCGGTTTGGAATTTTTGAATTTCAGCTAAATTACCGTTTTGTTCGGTTGCTGCGTCAAAAGCTTGCAAATCTGCCTTTAAATCAGCATTTTTGTCACCACAAGCGACAACCGCCAATGCAACAAATACGAAAGTAAAAAATTGATAAAAACGTTTCATGGATTAATCCTCTAAATGAATAATAAAGTAATGTTCTTGCCGCACAGTTCTTTTGAAAAAGGCTCAAGATTTGGCTAGTTTACGACCTTTATTTGTTGAGGTAAAGCAATTGTCTATTTTTACTGTGACTTAGGCTGTACTCTCATCAACTGAATAATACAGTTTGCCAATTTCAATTTTTTGCCTACCTGTCGCTTCACGCCATTTGTTGGTATCACGCAACGAATAGACGCAGCCGCAATATTCTTGTTGGTAAAAACGTTCACGCTTGCTGATCTCGATCATGCGTTGCGAGCCACCGCCTTTACGCCAATTGTAGTCCCAATATTCCACATCATCATATTTTTCCGCCGCGCGGTGACCGCAACCGTTGATTTGCTGCATATCTTTCCAACGGGAAATTCCCAGACAGCTGGTGAACACCGGAAAACCGTTTTCATGGGCATATTCCGCTGCTTTTTCAAAACGCATATCAAAACACATGGTGCAGCGAATGCCGCGTTCCGGCTCGTCTTCCATGCCTTTGGCGCGATCGAACCAGTTTTGGCGATCATAATCGGCGTCAATAAACGGAATATTAAATTTTTCGGCGAAGCGGATATTTTCCTCTTTGCGGATCAAATACTCTTTCAGCGGATGAATGTTGGGGTTGTAAAAATAAATGGTAAATTCAATGCCCGAGGCCAAAATCGCTTCCATCACTTCGCCGGAGCAAGGCGCACAGCAGGAGTGCAACAGCAGTTTGTTGTGTCCGTTCGGCAATGCCAGGTTAGGGCGTACAAACGGACCTTGCTCTTTTTGTTTACGCCGTTTGGCACGCACAGATACAAAGTGCGGTTCAGTGGTTGGTGCCGTTTCGCAGACCGCACTTTTAGTGTTTAAATCTAATTCAGTCATCATATTTTTTCTTAGTAAGTGCGGTCAACAGAAAGATATGCCAACGCAATCAGTGCTTGTTTATAATCGCTTTCGGGCAGTGGAGCTAGTGCGGCCACCGCTTTTTGTGCCTCGTCCTGTGCTTTTTGCATTGCATAGTCTAAAGAGCCGTGTTGTTGCATTGCTGCCAACACTTGCGGCAGTTGATCGCGTCCGCTGCCATTTTCAATCACATTACGAATCATCGTTTGTTGTTCTGCATCACCGTGTTGCATCGCATGTAATAACGGCAATGTCGGTTTGCCTTCGGCTAAATCATCACCAATATTTTTGCCCAATGCCTGTTGGTCAGCGCTGTAATCCAGCACATCGTCCACCAATTGAAATGCAGTGCCGAGATAACGCCCGTAATCAGCCAGCGCCTGTTCAATCTTTTCATTCGCTTCGGTGACGATCGCAGCACATTGCGTTGCCGCTTCAAACAGGCGCGCCGTTTTGCTGTAGATCACCTGCATATAGCTTTGCTCGGTGGTGTCAGGGTCATTACAATTCATCAGTTGCAACACTTCCCCTTCGGCGATCACATTGGTCGCATCCGACATGATCTTCAGGATCTTCAACGAGTCCAAGGACGTCATCAATTGAAAAGCACGGGTATAGATAAAATCGCCGACCAAGACACTCGCCGCATTGCCGAACAGCGCATTGGCGGTCTCTTTGCCGCGGCGCATATCCGATTCATCCACTACATCATCATGCAACAACGTTGCCGTGTGAATAAATTCGATAAAGGTAGCTGCTGTGATATGCGCCGTACCTTGATACCCCAACGCCCGCGCTGCCAAAATGGCGATCATCGGGCGAATGCGTTTGCCGCCACCGCTGATAATATAGTGTCCCAATTGATTGATCAGCACTACATCTGAATTCATCTGCGCCAAAATCAGCGCATTGACAGCGTGCATGTCTTCAGCGCAAAGTGTCTGGATCTTTTTTAGATCGAAGGGTTGATGTCCTGTCATGATTGCAAACTTGCCACGTCAATAATTATTTCGGAAAGCCGCATTGTACCCGAATTTATCGAATTTCTAAAATCAATCCTGCACAAGGATCAAATATTTTAAACTTATCCAAAATAGTTGCTTGCTATCAGGCAATTTTTTGCGTAAAATCCGCACCCTATTTATATGAATTTTGATTGTGCCATACGATATAAACAGGCAATTCGTTTATTCGGCACATATTTTAGCGGAGTTTTTTCTATGTACGCGGTTTTCCAAAGTGGCGGTAAACAACACAGAGTGAGCGCAGGTCAAGTTGTTCGTTTAGAGAAACTTGAAGTAGCAACTGGTGAAACGGTTGAGTTCGATTCAGTGTTGATGGTCGTCAACGGTGAAGATGTAAAAATTGGTGCCCCATTAGTTGATGGCGGTAAAGTAGTGGCTGAAGTCGTTGCACACGGTCGTGGCGATAAAATTAAAATCGTTAAGTTCCGTCGTCGTAAACACAGTCGTAAACAACAAGGTCACCGTCAGTGGTTCACAGAAGTGAAAATCACTGGCATTAGTGCCTAATTTAGAGGAGATCGAAAATGGCTCATAAGAAAGCTGGTGGTTCCACTCGCAACGGTCGTGACTCTGAAAGTAAACGTCTTGGTGTTAAACGCTTTGGCGGTGAATCAGTATTAGCCGGTAGCATTATTGTTCGTCAACGTGGTACTAAATTCCACGCAGGCACTAATGTTGGACTTGGTCGCGATCATACTCTGTTTGCAACAGCAAACGGTAAAGTTAAATTTGAAGTGAAAGGCGATAAAAATCGCAAATACGTCAGTATTATCGCCGACTAATTTAATTTCAGAGTTGAAGAACCCCGCACTTTTATAGCGCGGGGTTTTTTATTAGCATTTTTATTAGGTAAAAAGTGCGGTAAGATTGATACAACACAATTGGACACAACGGAAAAGATGAAGAAATCAGTCAGTGGTTTTTTGTTTGCCTTAACCACAGCAATTTGCTGGGGTATGGTGCCGTTGGCATTAAAACCGATTTTACGTTTTATGGACAGCAGCACCATTGTTTGGTACCGCTTTTCGGTAGCTGCTGTCGGCTTGCTGATCATTTTAAAATTTTTAGATAAATTGCCACAGGCTAAATTGTTGCTGAGCCCGCGTTTTCGCTGGCTAACGATTATTGGTATCGTTGCACTCAGCGGCAATTTTTTACTGTTCAACACCTCGTTAAGCTATTTGGATCCGGCAGTGACGCAAGTGATCGCGCAAGTCTCCCCCTTTTTAATGATGATAGCAAGTGCGGTTTTCTTAAAAGAATTGATTGGCCCGACACAAAAAATCGGTGCAGTTTTATTGGTTATCGGCTTGCTGTTGTTTTTTAACGAGCGCTTAGCAGAATTACTGACCAGTATGACCGCCTACACCAAAGGTGTGTTACTCAGCCTATCCGCTGCACTGATTTGGGTTGGCTATGGTTTAGCCCAAAAACTGATGCTGCGCCGTTTCAATTCCCAACAGATTTTACTGATATTTTATACCGGCAGCGCCCTATTGTTCACACCGATGGCAGAGGTTGGTAGCGTCAGCCGTCTGCCGCTGCTAGAGTTATTTTGTTTGGCATTTTGTTGTTTAAATACGTTAGTTGCTTACGGCTGTTATGCCGAAGCGATCAACCGTTGGGAAGTGTCTAAAGTCAGCGCAATCATTACGCTGACTCCGCTGTTTACTATTTTATTTTCAGAAATCGCCTATCTGGCCGCACCTCACGCTTTTGCGTTGCCGGATTTAAACCTATTATCGTATATCGGTGCCTGTGTGGTGGTTACCGGTGCCCTGTGCTCGGCAATCGGGCATACTTTTTTATTTCGTCGTCCCAAGAAATCATAATGAAATAACGTGATAAAGAGTCAGACGAACAGGAGAAACAGATGAAATTTATTGATGAGGCGTTAATTCGCATTGAAGCCGGCGACGGCGGCAACGGCTGTGTCAGCTTCCGCCGCGAAAAATATGTGCCGAAAGGCGGCCCTGACGGCGGCGACGGCGGTGATGGTGGTGATGTATATTTAGTTGCCGATGAAAACCTAAATACGCTAATCGATTACCGTTTCGAGAAACGTTTTGCCGCTGAGCGCGGTGAGAACGGACGCAGCGCCAATTGCACCGGACATCGAGGCAAAGATATCACGCTGCGTGTGCCGGTCGGTACTCGGGCAATCGATCACGACACCCAAGAAACGGTTGGTGATCTCACCCAACACGGTATGAAATTGTTAGTAGCCAAAGGTGGTTACCACGGTTTAGGCAATACACGTTTCAAATCCTCGATCAATCGCGCACCACGTCAAAAAACGAACGGTACGACTGGCGAAAAACGCGATTTACAACTGGAGTTAATGTTGCTGGCTGATGTAGGCATGTTGGGACTACCCAATGCCGGTAAATCCACCTTTATCCGCGCGGTTTCTGCCGCCAAGCCAAAAGTGGCGGATTATCCGTTTACCACGCTGGTACCGAGCCTAGGCGTCGCCAGAGTGGACGCTAACCGCAGTTTTGTGATTGCTGACATTCCCGGTCTGATCGAAGGGGCTTCCGACGGTGCCGGCCTGGGGATTCGTTTTCTGAAGCATTTGGAGCGCTGCCGCGTGTTAATTCACTTGGTCGATCTGAATCCGATCGATCAAAGCGATCCGGCGGACAATATCGCCATTATTGAATCAGAACTGTATCAATATAGTGAAGCGCTAGCTGAAAAACCACGCTGGCTGGTGTTCAATAAAATCGATACCTTAAGCGACGAAGAGACAAAAGCACGAGCCGCTGAAATTGTCGAGCGTGTAGGCTGGCAGGAAGATTACTACCTGATTTCAGCCGTTACCGGCAAAAATGTTCAGGCACTGTGCCGTGATATTATGCAGTTTATCGAGGATAATCCACGCGAAACGCTCTCAGCCGAACCTGAAACAGAAGAGGTGAAATTTAAATGGGATGACTACCATCAACAACAAATCGCCGCCCACAGTGACGACAGCGAAGATGACGATTGGGATGATGACTGGTCAGAAGACGATGAAGAAGGCGTAGAGACTATCTACAAACCTTAATTCTGACTGAAGTGAGCTCCACCTAAGTTTCATAGAAACCGCACTTTGCTTTTTTGAATAATTATTTGGGCAAAGTGCGGTTTTAGCTTTTAATTCTTTTAATTCTTTTAATTCTTTTAATTCTTTTAATTCTTTTAATTCTTTTAATTCAATATTGACGTGACTGCCAGCACCCACACAATGCTGCTTACAGGTCCGAGTAGCCCCATCGAGACGCCACCTAGCCTGAATTCAGACTGCTTGATCAAACCGGTACTAAAAGCAATCGCATTTGGTGGCGTCGACACCGGTAGCAGTAGTGCACAAGAAGCACTTAATGCAATGATTAAGGGTAAGGTTGCCGGGCTGAAATCGCCACTGGAAATGCTCATCAAAGACAGCGCAATAGGCACTAAAATAGTCGTTGCAGCAGTATTACTCATAAAATTAGACAACAACACGGTAATAAAGCCAAACAGCAACATCAACAAATAGAAATTAATTTGTACGCCACTCAACTTATCCACAAAATGCGCCGCTAGCTCCTGCTCCTGAATCGCCATTCCCAGTGCTAAACCACCAGCCACCAACATTAAGGTGTCCCACGGCAAAGCCCGCACATCATCGGCATCCAAGATACCCAACATAGTAAGCGCGACAATCGGAATGCCTGATACCGCAGCAATCGGAATACCAAACCATTTAGAGGTCAGCCAGAAGAATAGTGTTATGCCCAACACTACCATCATAATGTTTTTCTGCAGTCGAAGCTCCTTACTGCCCAATTGATCACTATGCTCTACGGTTGGCAATGCAAATTGAACCGTCATCTCCTCACGTCCCACACGATAGCGGCGCAGCAAAATTCGCCAAAAAATATATAGCAGCAACAACGCAATCGGTACACCGATGACCATCCACTCTAAAAACGAAATACTAATCCCAACCGCTTCCAAAGCGCCAACAGCAATCGCATTGGGTGCCGAGCCGATGATTGTTCCCATGCCGCCAATAGAAGCTGCCGTTGGGATTCCCAGCAGCAGGGCGCGAGAAAAATTGGATTTTTTATCTAGCGAAGCAAAAATCGGGCTAACCGTTGCGATCATCATCGCAGTCGTTGCGGTATTACTCATTAACATTGAAATAACTGCCGTGGTCAGCATCAACCCCAATAAGATAAATTCCGGTTTCTTGCCAAATTTAGGCAATAAAATCCCCAGCAACGCTTCATCTAAACGGGTTTTCTTCATTCCCTCCGCCAAAAAGAAACCACCCAAGAAAAGCCAAATCACCCCGTCAGACCAGGTTTGTACATAACGCATCGCATGCTGGTTTTCGTCGGTGCCCATCACCACCACCAGATAGCCAATCACCAATATCCCTACAGAAAACGGAGGGATGGCTTCAGTAATCCATAGTGCAATAGCCAAAAAAAGTAACAACAATACCAAGTTCTGGGTTTGGGTAAAACTGGGGTCGGACAACCAATACATCATGCCCAAACCAAAAAGAATGGAGAGTAAAAACTGAATAACCTTGCTCTGTCTTGCCATTGCAAAAGGATAGAGACTCAGTTTTTTAAGAGAGTAAGCGCGCGAATCTGCCATAGAAAACGTCCATAAAATCAATCAGTACCCTTGATTCTAGGCAAAGAAGCACATGTAAGACAAATCATCCGGAGTCAAATTGTTACTCACCTCACAGATTATTTTCTGAAACAACAATTAGCTAGCAAGGTATTAACGAGAATGTCACAATATAGTTCATAAAGAATAACAGAGCCTAAAATTGACCCAATAAAAAACCTCCCGAAGGAGGCTTAATCATATGCTTTGGCGAACCGCACTTTACAGTACAACAACATCCACAGCTGCTGGGCCGCGTTGAGAATCTTGTACGTTGAATTCTACACGCGCACCTTCTTCTAAAGTTCTATAGTTGTCACCAACGATACCAGAGAAGTGAACGAATAAGTCTTTACCACCGTTTGACGGAGTAATGAAGCCGAAGCCTTTAGTTGAGTTGAACCATTTTACAGAGCCTGTTAATTTAGACATGCTGTCATCCTTAATCAATAATTTTAAATAAAGTTGCTTGAAAATAAGCTGTTTGCTAACACTTGAACTTAGATAGAGATTGGTATTCAAAGACTTTCAGGAAAACAAAATAAAATTTGTATTAAGGAAGTGCAGGAAATATCGAACTTAAATAAACCTCGTCTAGCTGTGGGCATTAGAACACGATTATCAGCGGATAACAAGCGATTTATGACTTTATTTTCGGAAAGTTCATGAATAATGGCACTTTTAATCATATTAAGATATTAAGAAAATTATACTAGAATTTTGAGGTGCTTAAAGCATAGGTGGGTCTGCAAATAAACAGCCCCACCAGTGGGTAGCTAGTGGGGCTAGTTGCAGACCTTGTGATTTATATCGACAAGGAAACCGTTATGAAACGTTTAATAATGTATCTAATCGTTATTCTGCTTTGCTTACTACTAACAAGTAGTTCGCCTACTCGAATGTAGCAGATCATAACCTTAATAAGCGAGCGTTGGGGAACGCCCGCTTATTTTTTATTCTAGCAATAATATTATTTTTGTCAAATTACGAGATCGGCAATAGCTAATCGCATCTTGATTCAAAACACGATGATTCAAAAAAATAGATAAATGGCACGCCCTACAGGATTCGAACCTGTGACCTACGGCTTAGAAGGCCGTTGCTCTATCCAGCTGAGCTAAGGGCGCATGGTTATTGCATCATTAGTTGGATATATAAATAAGGGAAGAAAGAAGTGGTCGGCGAGATAGGATTTGAACCTACGACCCACTGGTCCCAAACCAGTTGCGCTACCAAGCTGCGCTACTCGCCGACAAGTAGCGTGCATTATAAGAGTCTGAAATTTTTCGTCAATCACTTTTTATCTTTTTTAGTTCAGTCGCTTATTTTTTAACGAATTTCCTCTTACAATCCCCGCTTTTTTCTGCCAAAATAACCTAATTCGTTAGAGTATTATTAGGGTCTGTTGATCTTTGTTTATATTTTGAGTTGTCGTTTAAAATGAGCACAATCTAGGCGTAAGCCGAAATCAATAGTGGGACTATTGATGAGGATTACAACGACGAGTGTGCTCATTTTAAACACAATCCGTAGGACTATGACTATTTTTCGCCACTACGGCGTTAAAAGCCGTTCGTTTAGAATGACTAAACTTCACAACTTTTGCCTTGTATTGGCGAAAAATAGTCTATAGCTCAAATTATAAACAAAGATCAACAGACCCTAAATACTGACAATGATTTATTCTGTTGACTCTCTAATGATTAGCTCGCCCGGATATAATACCGTTTGAAAAT
>NZ_VDHB01000062.1:0-4599 GCF_006227735.1 Testudinibacter sp. 'clade 2' | reverse complement strand
AACAAACAAACAAACAAACCTGCCTAACTAAGCTCGGTTGTCAAGTCACAACTGCTGTTTTTTTTACCCTTTTTCTGGTTTCTTCCCCCGCATTTTCTGCATCGCCACTATATGACGGCGTGCCGATCGCCCCAGTACAATACGGCTGGCAGCCAGATTATATCACCGACAAACAGCTACAAAAGTTGGATCAGCAGATTCAGGCGGCGAATGCCGACCAAGCCCTGCAACATAATTTCGCCTATTTGAAAGCCCAGTGCCAGATTGAATTGGCGCACTGGACCTACCGCGAAGTCCGCACCACCGGAATCACTGAACATTTGGCGCAAAGTGCAGTGCACAATTTGCAAGCAGCACAAGCCAAGCAAGGGGTCGCGTTGATCTCCGCGCCGTCGCCGGGCTATCCGCGCCGTCCTTTCACCCAATGGCAAAAACTACAGCAACTGGCACAACAACGTGGCACCGTCTGTGCGCCGCAAGCGTTGGCTTGTGCTGATGCTGCGCTACTGGGTGCCGAATATGAGTACCGTGAAGGCTACGGCAACTACCAAAAACACGGCGTCCATTTCTTAAAACAGGCAGATGAGTATTTGGCACAAGCCGAACAACAAATTGCGAGCTGCCAAACCCAAAACAACCGTCACCCGCTGTCTGCCGATGCCTTGTTCCGCTTCGGGCGTTACCAAACTCAAGATCTCTTGCCGCAAGGCAGGGTGCAGCTGCAACAGTTGGCACAGTCTTTGTCGCAAAGTGCGATCGAACAAATCACAGTGGTCGGGCATACCGACCGCATCGGCAGCGATCAAGCCAATCAGCGGCTGTCGCAACGGCGTGCTGACACTGTTGTTAAGCTACTGCGTCAACTACTGCAGCAACAAGGGATTAATACCGAGGTGATCCGCTTTGTCAGCGAAGGTCGTGGCGAGTCGCAACCGCAAGTGCACTGCAACGGCAATCAGGTGACGGAGGCGCTGAAAGCCTGCTTGCAGCCGAACCGTCGGGTTGAAATCAATGTGATCAGCCGTCGTGAGGGTTGATCGGAACACTATCCATCATTGTGAAACGATGAAAGTAAAAGTATGTAGAGGTCATTATGAACAAAATTTATAAAGTTATCCGTAACCATTTAGGACAGTTTGTTGCGGTCTCGGAAAATAGTCGGGCAAGAGGAAAAAAACAGAGTGTTATTGCAGGACTGGTTTCTGTGATTATACTGAGTGTAATTTTGCCTAATAACAGTTTTGCTGCACAGATATCGACTCCTCAATGCACTTCTGGTAACGGTGTGAAGGGAAATATATTTGGTGTGGGAGGTATTTATGTTTGTGTGAACAATACTTCGGATAAAAATGGCTTAAGCACTAGTTATACTATCAGCTTGAGAAAGGATGTTGCCGATACAATAAATAATATTGCAACCTATACTGATAAAGTCACTGCACTTGAAAATGCCGATAAATTAAATGTTAAATACAATGCCGCCAAAGACACGGTGGCACTGATCGGCACCGGTGGTACCAAAATCACCAACCTCAAAGATGGCACAATTTCAGCGACTTCGATGGAAGCAGTCAACGGTCGGCAACTGAATGCGGTTAGAACCACCGCAAATACCGCCAACAGCACGGCCAATACTAATAAAACCAACATTACTGCCCTGCAAGCCGCAGATGCCCTGAATGTGAAATACAATGCGGATAAAAGTGCGGTAGCGCTGGCGGGCACCGGTGGCAGTAAAATCACCAACCTGAAAGATGGCACAGTATCGGCGACCTCGACGGAGGCGGTTAACGGTAAACAATTGTTTGGGGTGCAAACCACAGCCAATACGGCCAAGACTACCGCAGACGGCGCGAGAACCACCGCCACCGCCGCACAGACTACGGCAACGGCGGCACAAAACACCGCAAATACCGCCAACAGCACGGCCAATACTAATAAAACCAACATTACTGCCCTGCAAGCCGCAGATGCCCTGAATGTGAAATACAATGCGGATAAAAGTGCGGTAGCGCTAGCGGGCACCGGTGGCAGTAAAATCACCAACCTGAAAGATGGCACAGTATCGGCGACTTCGATGGAAGCGGTCAACGGTAGACAACTGAATGCGGTCAGAACCACCGCTACGGCAGCACAAAACACCGCTAATACTGCCAACAGTACAGCCAATACCAATAAAACCAATATCACTAATTTGCAGAATGCGGATAAATTAAACGTTAAATACAATACCGCCAAAGACACGGTGGCACTGGCGGGCACCGGTGGCACCAAAATCACTAACCTGAAAGACGGCACAGTATCGGCGACCTCGACCGAGGCGGTTAACGGTAAACAATTGTTTGGGGTGCAAACCACGGCCAATACTGCCAAGACTACCGCAGACGGCGCAAGAACCACCGCCACGGCTGCCCAAACCACGGCAACGGCGGCACAAAACACCGCTAATACTGCCAACAGTACAGCCAATACCAATAAAACCAATATCACTGATTTGCAGAATGCGGATAAATTAAACGTTAAATACAATACCGCCAAAGACACGGTGGCACTGGCGGGCACCGGTGGCACCAAAATCACTAACCTGAAAGACGGCACAGTATCGGCGACCTCGACCGAGGCGGTTAACGGTAAACAATTGTTTGGGGTGCAAACCACGGCCAATACGGCTAAGACCACCGCAGATGGCGCAAGAACCGCCGCCACTGCCGCACAGACTACGGCAACGGCGGCACAAAACACCGCCAATACTGCTAACAGCACGGCTAATACCAATAAAACCAACATTACTGCCCTGCAAGCCGCAGATGCCCTGAATGTGAAATACAATGTCGCCAAAGACACAGTAGCACTGGCGGGTACCGGTGGTACTAAAATCACTAACCTGAAAGACGGCACAGTTTCGGCGACTTCAACCGATGCGGTTAACGGTAAGCAACTGTTTGGGGTGCAAACCACGGCCAATACGGCCAAGACCACTGCAGACGGCGCGAGAACCGCCGCCACCGCCGCACAGACTGCGGCAACGGCAGCACAAAACACCGCTAATACTGCCAACAGCACGGCTAATACCAATAAAACCAACATTACTGCCCTGCAAGCCGCAGATGCCCTGAATGTGAAATACAATACTGCCAAAGACACGGTGGCACTGGCGGGCACCGGTGGCAGTAAAATCACCAACCTGAAAGACGGCGCGGTGTCAACCACCTCAACCGATGCAGTCAGCGGCAAACAGCTGTATGCGGTGAAAGCGATTGCCGATAAAAACAGTGGTGAAATCACCAAGTTAACCACCACCATCAACAATATCAATAACGGCGGCGTCGGTTTGGTGCAAGACGACAGCGTGAAAAAAGAAATCACGGTGGCAAAAGACAGCGCCAGTACGGTATTGAATGTTGCCGGCAAGGATAATACGGCACGTCGGGTGACGGGTGTGGCGAACGGCACTCAAGCTAGCGATGCGGTCAACAAACAGCAGCTGGACGGTGTGAAAAGTGTGGCTGACAGTGCCAAAGCCACGGCAGACGGCAATAAAACCACGATAACGACGCTACAAGCGGCGGATACGCTGAATGTCAAATACACCACAGCGGCAAAAGACACGGTTGCCTTGGGTGGCAACGGTGGCAGTAAAATCAGCAACCTGAAAGCCGGCACCGCAGACAGTGATGCCGCGAATGTGGGACAATTAAAAAGTGCGGTCAGCACCGCGACCACCACTATCACCAATAACATCAACAACGGCACGCTAGGTCTGGTGCGAGATGATAACACCCTGATTACGGTAGCAAAAGACAGCAGTACCGCGACGGTTAGTTTATTGGGTGCGAACGGGCTGAAACGCAAATTGAGCGGTTTGGCGGACGGCACGATTTCGGAGACGTCGGATGAAGCGGTGACCGGAGCCCAGTTCAAAAAATTCCAAGCTGAAGTGGAAAAAACCTTGGCGAATGGCGGCACCGGAGGTAGCGGAACAGCGGCTGACCCGAATATGGTGAAATACGATTTTGGGAGTGATAAATCAGTCTTGACGTTAAACGGGGATAAGACGCTGGGAACCGGTGATGGTACGTTGTTAAAAGGCGTAAAAGACGGGGTGGATAAAACCGATGCGGTTAATAAAGGGCAGTTGGACGGGGTGAAAGCGATAGCCGACAATGCGAAAACTACCGCAGACAATGCCAAAACCACGGCTGATGAAGCCAAAGATATCGCCTCAAACCTGAAAGACGGGGTTGACGGCTTACAAGGGGTAATCGGCACCGCCGGTAAAGATGGTTTGAATGGCAAAGGTGGTGCAGCCGGTCAAGACGGTTTGAACGGTAAAGATGCGATTAGTCAAATCGTCGATATCCGCCAAGGGGAAGCCGGCACGGTGGTGTACACCGATGCGAACGGCAACCGTTTGTCGGTAGAAGACGGCAAATATTACCAACGGGCAGCTGACGGCAGTGCTGATAAGAGTAAGGAAGTGGCGGCGAATGCGGTGCGCCTGAGTGCGGTGAATGCCGATGGTACCACGACGGCACCGACGGTATTGGGCAATCTTGCTGATGGCAAATTGGCAGCAGATTCGAAAGAAGCGGTGACCGG
>NZ_VDHB01000061.1:0-11305 GCF_006227735.1 Testudinibacter sp. 'clade 2' | reverse complement strand
CATTGGCGGTCACGGCTTGCTCACCTTGCGTTAACGCAGCAACATCCGCCGCCGGTACAGTGGCTGTCCATGTGCCGTTGTCTTTCACAACAGCCGTGTACTCTTTACCGTTCAGGGTCACGGTCACCGTTTGTCCCGCTTCAGCCGTAGTGGTACCGCTGATGGCAACATCCCCTTTCGCTTCTGCTGCATTGATGTAACCCTCAGAAATCGGATCAATACTCAGCGTTGGGGCGCTGCTATCTTTGCTATTCGCCGTTGTATCCGTCGCATCCGCCGGGGCATTACCTGCCTCATCCGTCGCAGTGCTGCTGGCGGTGGCGGTAATCGCACCGTCTTTCAAGCCGCTGGCATCAACCGTCGTTTCGTATTTGCCGTCGGTTACTTTGGCTGTCACAGTGACCGTGTTGCCTTCGGCATCAGTCAAGGTGATGTTCACTTCGCTGCCGTTTGGCAAATCGCTGGCTCCGCTTACCGGCACCGCACTTGCATTGGTTGCGTTGATGGTATCAGCTACATCCACGGTCAAGGTCGGTAACACTGTGTCAACTACCACATTGGCTGTGGCTTGCGTTGCCGGGTTGCCTGCTTTGTCGCTGACATTGGCGGTCACTGCTTGGTCACCTTGTGCCAATGCCGCCACATCCGCTGCCGGTACGGTCGCTGTCCATGTGCCGTTGTCTGCAACAACAGCCGTGTACTCTTTACCATTCAGGGTCACGGTTACTGTTTGTCCCGCTTCAGCCGTGGTGGTACCGCTGATGGCAACATCCCCTTTCGTTTCTGCTGCATTGATGTAACCCTCAGAAATCGGATCAATACTCAGCGTTGGGGCGCTGCTATCTTTGCTATTCGCCGTTGTATCCGTCGCATCCGCCGGGGCATTACCTGCCTCATCCGTCGCAGTGCTGCTGGCGGTGGCGGTAATCGCACCGTCTTTCAAGCCGCTGGCATCAACCGTCGTTTCGTATTTGCCGTCGGTTACTTTGGCTGTCACAGTGACCGTGTTGCCATCGGCATCGGTCAAGGTGATTTTCACTTCACTACCGTTTGGCAAATCGCTGGTTCCGCTTACCGGCACCGCACTTGCATTGGTTGCGCTGATGGTATCAGCCACATCCACGGTCAAGGTCGGTAACACAGTGTCAACCACCACATTGGCTGTGGCTTGCGTTGCCGGGTTGCCTGCTTTGTCGCTGACATTGGCGGTCACTGCTTGGTCACCTTGTGCCAATGCCGCCACATCCGCTGCCGGTACGGTCGCTGTCCATGTGCCGTTGTCTTTCACAACAGCCGTGTACTCTTTACCATTCAGGGTCACGGTTACTGTTTGTCCCGCTTCAGCCGTGGTGGTACCGCTGATGGCAACATCCCCTTTCGCTTCTGCTGCATTGATAAAGCCGTCAGAAATCGGGTTGATGCTGATTGTTGGTGCAGCAATATCAACGGTAGCCTCTTTGCTGGCTTGCGCTGATTCATTGCCTGCAGCATCTTGAACAGAAGCCGTCACTGTGATTTTCTCACCGTTAGTGACAGGCACTTCTGTGGTGTAGCCGTTAGCAAGGATCTCAGCAGTAACCGGAACTTCGGTTGCGACATCATTGATGGTGACAATCAAGGTATCACCCACTGCAGTGCCCGCAGGGACTGCAATTTTAACCGTTGTCTTACCATCACCGCCCACTTCAGTCGAATTCAACAAACCATCGCTGTTGGTGTCTTCTACGAAGGTGATCACCGGTGCTTCATCGCCTTTGCCGTCGTTGTTGCTGTCTTCACCACCCGGTACACCGGTATCTACAGTAAAGGCTACATCATTACCTTTCACTGCTGGTGCGGCGCCTTGTTGCAAGCTGACACCCACTGTGTAAGCACCATCGGTAAAGTTCGCTTTCGGAATCACAACGGCTGCGCTGCCTGCTGTGGCTTCGTCTGCTGTCACCGTGTGCGTCACTTCTGACGTTTTACCGTTAGCATCCGTCACAGTTAAGGTGATAACTGCTCCGGCAATGGTTCCTGTCGGCAATTTCACACTGGTTTGAACATCATCTGCCAGCTCTTTGGCATTGATATAGCCATCTGCAGCCTCCGCAATGGTTAATTCCGGTTTGCCTTCCACTGCATCAATATTGGTTGTCGCTTTGGCTTCATCACTGACATTGCCCGCTTTATCACTTGCTGTTGCTGTGACTTCAGATTGATCCAATACCGAATTAGCCGGGATAGTAATTGTACCGTCCTCTGCAATCGTAACGCCATCTGCCTGAGCTTCTGCCGGAATAGTCCAAACGCCATTGTCGTCTTTTGTGGCAACAATTTGTTTGTCAGCGCCAGTTTCATCTTTATAGTTAACCGTCACTGTCTTCACATCCGCATCCGCTGGCGGTGCAACGGTTACGCTGCCATCTGTTGCCGGAGTGATCACTGGTGTTGCCGGTGCCGTTTGGTCAACGGTGAAGTCTGCAACATTACTTGCAGCGGATACGTTATTGCCGCTGGTAACGGTTGCAGTTGTTTTATAAGCGCCATCACTAGCAACATCTGCAGCCGGAACCGTCATTTCTGTTGCTTTAGCTGCAGCCTCTTCAGCCGTAACGGTATGCGTGACAGTAGTGGTGGTTCCATCTGGTTTGGTGACGGTTAAGGTCACAACATCACCGGCAGCCACACCTTCCGGTAAGGTCACCTGCACTTGAACACCGTCTTTCGCTTCTTCTGCATTAACACCATCAGTCGCTTCTTTAATGGCTAATGATGGGCTTGCTAATACGGCATCACTACCTGCTGTCCCCTCTGCCGGGGTCGACGGGTTGCCTGCTGTATCGCTAGCAGTCGCGGTTACTGTACTGCCGTCTTTGACCGCATCTTGTGCCAGTGTCACGACACCTGTCGCCGGATCAACAGTGACACCGGTCGGTGCTGTGCCGTCAATCGCCCAGGTACCGTCAGCGTTTTTCACCACTTTCACTGTTTGCGGCTGATCTTGTTCATCGGTAAAGCTAACCGTTACTGATTTGGTGTCTGCATCCGCTGGTGGAGTGATGGTCACGCTGCCATCGGTGGTGCTTGGCGTCACGGTCGGTGCAGCCGGTGCAGTGGTATCAACGGTAAAGTTTGCCACATCGCCGGTGCCGGAGGTATTGCCTGCCGGATCTTTGATCTCTGCCGTGACTTGATAATCACCATCTTTGCCGATTTGATCTTTCGGGATGGTTACATCAGCTTTGCCGCTATCGATCTCTGCTTGCGTTACGGTATGTGTCACCGTTGAAGTTGTACCGTCCGGATTGGTGACGGTTAATACCACGGTATCGCCCGCTTCGGTGCCTTTCGGAATCGTCACTTCGGTTTGTACACCATTCTCCAACTCGTCTTTATTCACGCCATCAGTGGCTTCTGGAATGGTTACGGTTGGTGTGCTGTCGACTACGCCGTCACCGTCAGTATCACCCGGAATGGTTTTGTCGACGTCAAAGGTTGCCGGTGCGCTGGTTAAGCTGCTGTTGCCTGCGGCATCTTTGATGTCTGCTACCACGCTGTATTGACCGTCTGTCGGCACTTGCTCCTTCGGAATCGTCACTTCAGCTGAACCGGCGGTGACTTCCGCTTCGGTCACGGTGTGAGTAACGGTCGAGGTGCTGTTATCCGGGTTGGTGACAGTCAAGGTCACGATATCGCCCGCTTGCGTGCCGGTCGGCAATGTAACGTTGGTTTGTACCCCGTCTTCCAACTCTTTGGCATTCACGCCATCGGTTGCTTCCGGAATGGTGACCACCGGGGCTGTATCGGCTGTGCCGTCGCCATCAGTGTCGCCAGGAACTTTCAGATCGGCAGTTGATGTGTCTGTTCCTTCAGTCGATGTATTACCGGCAGCATCTTTTACCACGGCTTTCACTTCATTGACTTGTCCGTCAATCGGTGTCACTTTAACGGTTACGCCGTTAGCAATGTCGTCTGCTGTCAGGGTAACAGTTTGAGTGCTGCCGTCTGGATTGGTCACAGTCAACACATCACCGGCTTGATAGCCGCTGTCAGCCGGGAATGTAATAGTAACATTCGCAGTACCGTCTTCATTTAGATCTTTCGGGTTGATGAAGCCATCATCACCATCTTGAATGGCAACTTTCGGCGCCCCTGCGTCGTCTGCCACACCATCGCCGTCGCTGTCGCCTGGTACGACTGTATCTACAGTGATATTACGCGTTGTTGCTGTTTCAGTGTCTTTCACCGTAGCTGTCAGCGTTTCAGCGCCTTCGCCCATGGCTTTCACTTGATCGGCTGTCAATGGTACTGACCATTTTCCATCTTCACCCGTCGTTGCTGTGCCTAATTCATTACCGGCAGCATCCGTCAAGACAATTTCTTGTCCCGGAAGTGCGGTTCCGGTTACTGTCACGCCCGCTTTGGCTTCTGCAGCGTTGATCACATCATCGCCAGCCACTGTATCAATGGTGATCGGAGAATCTTCACCCGCTGTACCCGTTGCTGGAGTAGACGGATTACCTGCGGTATCGCTGGCAGTTGCCGTTACTGTGCTGCCGTCTTTGACAGCGTCTTGTGCCAGTGTCACGACACCTGTCGCCGGATCAACAGTGACACCGGTCGGTGCTGTGCCGTCAATCGCCCAGGTACCGTCAGCGTTTTTCACCACTTTCACTGTTTGCGGCTGATCTTGTTCATCGGTAAAGCTAACCGTTACTGATTTGGTGTCTGCATCCGCTGGCGGAGTGATGGTTACACTGCCGTCGGTGGTGCTTGGGGTCACCGTCGGTGCAGCCGGTGCAGTGGTATCAACGGTAAAGTTTGCCACATCGCCGGTGCCGGAGGTATTGCCTGCCGGATCTTTGATCTCTGCCGTGACTTGATAATCACCATCTTTGCCGATTTGATCTTTCGGGATGGTTACATCAGCTTTGCCGCTATCGATCTCTGCTTGCGTTACGGTATGTGTCACCGTTGAAGTTGTGCCGTCCGGATTAGTGACGGTTAATACCACGGTATCGCCCGCTTCGGTGCCTTTCGGAATCGTCACTTCGGTTTGTACGCCATTTTCCAACTCGTCTTTATTCACGCCATCAGTCGCTTCCGGAATGGTTACGGTCGGTTTGCTGTCGACTACGCCGTCACCGTCAGTATCACCCGGAATGGTTTTGTCGACGTCAAAGGTTGCCGGTGCGCTGGTTAAGCTGCTGTTGCCTGCGGCATCTTTGATGTCTGCTACCACGCTGTATTGACCGTCTGTCGGCACTTGCTCCTTCGGAATCGTCACTTCAGCCGAACCAGCGGTGACTTCCGCTTCGGTCACGGTGTGAGTAACGGTCGAGGTGCTGTTATCCGGGTTGGTGACAGTCAAGGTCACGATATCGCCCGCTTGCGTGCCGGTCGGTAAGGTAACGTTGGTTTGTACCCCGTCTTCCAACTCTTTGGCATTCACGCCATCGGTTGCTTCCGGAATGGTGACCACCGGGGCTGTATCGGCTGTGCCGTCACCATCGGTGTCGCCCGGGACAGTTTTATCGACGTTAAAGGTTACCGGCGTGCTTGGCAAGCTGCTGTTGCCTGCGGCATCTTTGATGTCCGCTACTACGCTGTATTCACCGTCCGTCGGCACTTGTGCTTTAGGAATCGTCACGTCAGCCGAACCGGCGGTGACTTCTGCGTCGGTCACGGTGTGAGTAACGGTTGAAGTACTGCCATCCGGATTGGTCACGGTCAGAGTCACGGTATCGCCCGCTTGTGTACCGGTCGGTAAGGTAACGTTGGTTTGTACGCCGTCTTCCAACTCTTTGGCATTCACGCCATCCGTCGCTTCCGGAATGGTGACCACCGGTGCAGTATCGGCTGTGCCGTCACCATCGGTGTCGCCCGGGACAGTTTTATCGACATTAAAGGTTACCGGCGTGCTTGGCAAGCTGCTGTTGCCTGTGGCATCTTTGATGTCTGCTACCACACTGTATTGACCGTCCGTCGGCACTTGTGCTTTAGGAATCGTCACTTCAGCCGAACCGGCGGTGACTTCCGCTTCGGTCACGGTGTGAGTAACGGTCGAGGTGCTGTTATCCGGGTTGGTGACAGTCAAGGTCACGATATCGCCCGCTTGCGTGCCGGTCGGTAAGGTAACGTTAGTTTGTACGCCATCTTCCAACTCTTTCGCATTCACGCCATCGGTTGCTTCCGGAATGGTCACCACCGGTGCAGTATCGGCTGTACCGTCGCCATTGGTGTCGCCCGGGACAGTTTTATCGACGTTAAAGGTTACCGGCGTGCTTGGCAAGCTGCTGTTGCCTGCGGCATCTTTGATGTCCGCTACTACGCTGTATTCACCGTCCGTCGGCACTTGTGCTTTAGGAATCGTCACTTCTGCTGAACCTTCGGTGACTTCTGCGTCGGTCACGGTGTGAGTAACGGTTGAAGTACTGCCATCCGGATTGGTCACGGTCAGAGTCACGGTATCACCCGCTTGTGTACCGGTCGGCAAGGTAACGTTGGTTTGTACCCCATCTTCCAACTCTTTGGCATTCACGCCATCAGCCGCTTCCGGAATGGTGACCACCGGGGCTGTATCGGCTGTGCCGTCGCCATTGGTGTCACCAGGGACAGTTGTGTCCACTTTAAAATCGGCAACTGCGCTGACCGGTGATTTGCTACCATCAGAATAGGCAACGTCAGCAACCACTTTGTAGTCGCCATCTGCTTTGATTTGATCTTTAGGAATCGTCACTTCTGCTGAACCGGTCGCTACTTCTTCCGCCGTCACTTGATGTGTAACCGTTGACGTTCTGCCGTCTGGGTTGGTGACGGTTAAGGTTACGGTGTCGCCCGCTTGTGTGCCGGTCGGTAATGTAACGTTGGTTTGTACGCCATCGGCTAATTCTTTAGCGTTGATTCCACCGTCTGCATTTTCAGGAATCGTAACAACTGGCGCCCCTGGCGTCGCTACTGTACCGATATCTTCGCTAGAGCTGTTTCCAGCCGGATCTTTGGCAACCGCAGTTACTGTAGAGCCATCTGCAACTTTATCAGCCGGAATCGTCGCTTTGTCACCATCAACAACCACATTCGGATCATTAGAAGTCCAAGTACCGTCTTCACCTTTCGTGATTACGGCTGTTGTTGGTTGATCGCTGCCTTCCGGAGTGTAAGTAATTTCTACCGTATCACCGGCTTTCGCATCGGTCGGTAATGTCACTTTCACTGAACCATCCTTCGGTGTCTCAACTACTGGGGCACTTGGTGCTGTAGTATCGACTGTTACTGGCGTTTCAGCACCTTTACCTGAGGTATTACCCGCTGGATCAGTGATTTCGGCAACAACGTTATAATCACCGTCTGTCGGGAATTGTTCTTTAGGAATTGTTATATCAGCTTTACCGGCATCAATTTCTTCTTGAGTGACAGTATGGGTTACTGTTGAGGTATTACCGTCTTTATCAGTCACTGTTAACGTAACTGTATCACCGGCTTCTGTCCCTTTAGGTAGGCTGACTTCAGTTTGAACACCATCAGATAATTCATCTTTGCTGACACCATTTGTGGCTTCAGGAATAGTGACCGTAGGCGTCGTATCTGCTATACCGTCGCCATCAGTATCACCAGGAACTGTAGCATCTACATCAAATTTGACTGGTTCACTCGGTAAGCCAGTATTACCCGCAGCATCTTTAATATCCGCAACCACACTGTATTCACCGTCCGTTGGAATTTGTGCTTTAGGAATAGTAACTTCGGCTGAACCTGCAGCTACTTCATCTTCAGTTACGGTGTGAGTGACGGTTGAGGTGCTACCATCTGGATTAGTAACAGTCAACGTTACGGTATCACCTGCTTGAGTGCCTTCCGGCAAGGTGACATTTGCTTGTATACCGTCTTTCAAATCTTCTGCGTTAACGCTGCCATCATTATTCTCAGGAATCGTCACTGTTGGTGCTTGATCAGCTTTTCCATCACCATCAGTATCACCTGGCACAACAGTATCAACGGCAAAATCAACCATATCGCTAGCTGCCTGATGGTCACCTTGTTTGACATCCGCTTTTACGGAATAGTCACCATTGGTATCAATTGCATCTTTAGCAATAACCAGTTCAACTTTACCGGCTTTGGCTTCTTCTGCTGTTACGGTATGTGTTACAGTGCTGTTTTCCGCACCACTGATAGTTAATGTGACTACCGCACCTTCGGATGTTCCCTGAGGTAAGGTTACCGTTGCTTGAACACCATCTGAAATTTCATCGGCATTAATGAATTTATCCGCTGCTTCTGGGATAGATAATACAGGGTTGCCAATCAATGCATTTGGCTTAGCTGTCTCTGTAGCAGGATCGCTGCTATTTCCAGCATTATCCGTTGCAACTGCGGTAACATCAGAACCATCTTTAACCGCACTTGGTGGTAATGTAATCACACCAGTGTCCGGATTAACTGTAATATTGTCGCTATTATCCGGCACACTCCATTTACCATTATCATCTTTTGTTGCTACGATCTCTTTTTCATTACCGTTTTCATCAGTATATTTAATGGTAACTGTTTTAGTGTCCGGATCACTTGGCGGATTAATCGTTATGCTACCATCATTATTCGCCTCTACCGTTGGTTTAGCCGGTGCATCGGTATCCACTGAAGTTGCACTGGTTGCGTCGCTGGTATTACCCGCTTTGTCGCTGTTGCTGGCAGTCACATCACTGCCGCCCTTGATGGCTTCATCAGGGATCGTAACTACGCCAGTGTCCGGATTGACCGTTACGCCGCCCGGCAATTCACCCTTCGGTGTCCATTTGCCGTCATCGCCTTTTTCAACCGTCACGGTTTGGGTGTTACCGTCTTCATCCACATAAGTGATTTCGGTTTTAGTTGCGTCGTCTGCCGGCGTCACGGTGACTGAACCGTCGTCTTTAGTATCGATAGTCGGTGGATTTGGTGCATCAGTATCTACTGAAGTTGCACTGGTTGCGTCGCTGGTATTACCCGCTTTGTCGCTGTTGCTGGCGGTTACATCGCTGCCGCCTTTGATGGCTTCATCAGGGATCGTGACTACGCCAGTGTCTGGATTAACCGTTACGCCGTCTGGTAATTCACCCTTCGGCGTCCATTTGCCGTCGTCGCCTTTTTCAACCGTCACGGTTTGGGTGTTGCCGTCTTCATCCACATAGGTGATTTCAGTTTTAGTTGCGTCGTCTGCCGGCGTCACGGTGACTGAACCATCATCTTTAGTATCGATTACCGGTGGATTTGGTGCATCAGTATCTACTGAAGTTGCGGTGGTTGCGTCGCTGGTATTGCCTGCTTTGTCGCTGTTGCTGGCTGTTACATCGCTGCCGCCTTTGATGGCTTCATCAGGGATCGTGACTACGCCAGTGTCTGGATTGACCGTTACACCGTCTGGCAATTCACCCTTCGGCGTCCATTTGCCGTCGTCGCCTTTTTGAATTTCAACGGTTTGATTTTTGCCATTTTCATCAGTATAAGTCACTGTTGCATTGGCTGCATCAGCAGCCGGTGTTACGGTGACTGAACCGTCGGCTTTAGGGTCGATCACAGGTGCATCCGGAGCGGTGGTGTCGGTTGCACTACCGCTTCCACCTTTACCGCCACCACCAGCAGCAATTGCAACGGCTGCCAATGGAATCAATGCCAATAACCACCATGGACTAAACACCCACAAGCCACTGATTTCATCACCACCCAATGCTTGCGGCGCAGCCATTTGTTCAGCCAGCATGCTGACAGCGTCAGAGGTTTGTCCTGACTCAGGAACGTAGGCATAAATATTACCGTTTTCATGCTGTCCTATAAGTAGGTTGGTCGTCACTGCCGGATCATCATTATCATAATAATCTTCAATAATGATATCCGGAACGGTATCACCATTTTCTAATAAGATTTGTAGATCATTGCCGACACGTTTGGCAATAATATTTTGCGGCCCTAAACCGGTTAGATTATCAACCAATTGATAATTCACTTCATCTTGCGCTTTAATGGTTAACGTTTCACCATTAGCGATGGTGTAGCTTGCAATTTCAGTTTTAGCATTTAAGACTTTTAAAGTTGCTGACATGTTTTATATCCTAATTTCAAAAAAAATTTACACTATTGGGTAAGGCGAAACTTATCCAATATTAATTTATTTACAAAAATGATGACTTTATCAATAACAGAATCGAGTAATTTCCGTCCTGCTGACATTCAGTCCGTTTATCTATGATTACTCTTGACCATAAACAACGATTTCTACACGACGATTCGGAAGATTACATTCGTTTCGTTTCGTCTTATTTCGCGATTCTGCTGCACAACTATCAACGATCAGCTCTTTTTCGCCGTATCCAATTGCGACAATCGGCAAATCTACGCCTTCTTGTTTCAAGGCATCGCTGACTGCTGTTGCACGTTTTTCAGATAATGTTTGATTGTAAGTTTCGGCACCTACCGGGTCGGTGTAACCGTTAACTACAATTTTACTTATTGCTTTCTGATTTAACGCTTTGATTTCAGAAATAAATGCTTGAATATCTTGTTTGCCCGCAACAGACAAATCGTTGTAATTATGCTTATTCAAAGGAAAAGCAATATTTGAGTTGATTGAAGTTGAGATCAAAGCATAACCATTGGTTTCACAATCCAACTGTTTAACACGCGACAAGGTTTGAGTTTGCATTTTTACGGCTTTCAACTCGTTGGTTGCCACTTCCGGTTTGACAAATTCAAATACCGGAACAGAATTTTTAACTTGTTTTACTTTGATATAGGTAATTTGTTTGCTTGGGGAGATAAATTTGATCCCATGAGTGCGGTTGCCACCCTTAGTATTGGTGCTTAGAGAGGATGTGAGCAAATTTTGATTGGCACATAATGCTACTGCACTAAAACCATTATCCAATAACGATGCTTGGTAATCGCCATTAATGTAAATATTGACAGCCGGTCCCTCAATATTTGCTTCACGATAAAAAACCACCAAACCTTGATTTGGTTGTATATCTTTATCGCTAACCACTTTCTCTGAATAGTTGTCCCAATGTTCAAGGGGACCTGTATTAGCAGACTGAGGTAATGAACATGCATTTAACGTAAATAGTGCGATACCGATCGCAAGGTATTGCTTCATCAAAAACTCCTTTTTTGATTGAGTTAAAAGAGGTTGGTATAAAAAATATAACGATTTGTAAATTTACAATTAACAACAGTAATTTATGCTTGCATTTTATAACGTACTGTTTACTGACATACAAGTTGTAATTTTACTACTATCAATCGAACAATAATTTAAAAAAACCTTACATATTAAATACATAAAGATTAT